>DATDFH010000142.1:0-4864 GCA_036522715.1 Verrucomicrobiia bacterium | reverse complement strand
GGGACGGCTCGGTGCGTCCGGCCAGCGCACGGTGCGTCACGATGCCGACGTGGTGCAGGCGGTCGCGCTCGCGCAATTGAACGAGGATGGCGCGCTGAAATTTGAGGTGTTCCCCGGCCAGACCGCCGTGGAGGTAAAGGGCTTCACGAGCGCGGCAAAAATCTACGAACGTTGAGCCACTTCGCAGTTGCGACGGGCGTGCGGCTGCAAATGACACCGCGTCTTCATCCAGGCTTAAGGTTGGCCATGCGAATATCGCTGCCATGTTCGCGACGTCCGCGCTAACCTTCGAGTCAGCCCTGATGCGATTGTTGATCGTCGAAGATGAAGAGGATTTGCGCCGCAGCCTGGAGAAGGCGATGCGCGAGGAAGGCTACGCCGTCGATTCGGCGGCCGACGGCGACGAAGGCTTCTACAAGGCCGAGAGCAACGACTACGACGCCATCGTGCTCGACGTGATGCTGCCGGGAAAAGACGGGTGGGAAATCTTGAGCCGCCTCCGCAAGAGCAAGCGGACTCCCGTGCTCATGCTCACTGCGCGCGACGGCGTTCGCGACCGGGTGAAGGGCCTCGACCTCGGCGCGGATGATTACCTGGTCAAGCCGTTCAACTTGACCGAATTGATCGCCCGCCTGCGCGCGTTGATCCGCCGCTCGGCCGCCGAGGCGAACCCCCTGCTCGAGATCGGTGACGTGGAAATCAACACCACCACGCGCAACGTCGCGCGCGCGGGAGTCTTCGTGGAAATTACCGCGCGTGAGTACGCTCTCATCGAGTATCTCGCGTTCCGCCGTGGGAAGGTCGTCAGCCGCACGGAGCTTTACGAACACCTTTTCGCCGAGGACGACGACACGCTCTCGAACCTCCTCGATGTGCACGTGTGCAACGTGCGGAAGAAGCTGGGGAAGGACTTCATCCAGACCCGCCGCGGGCACGGCTACGTCGTGGAGTAGGCGCGCATGTTTCCGCAATCCATCCGCTGGCGAATCCAGATGTGGCACGGCGCGCTGCTCGTGCTGCTGGTGGGCACGCTGGCAACGAGCTTTTACATTTACGAGCGCCGCGCGCGGCTGCTCGCTCTGGACAACCGCCTGCAGGAGGTTCTCACACCGTTGCTGCCGCGCGTCACCCGGCCGTTTGGCATCCGGCCCGGCCCGCCGGCCGGCGAACCCGACCGCGCTCCGCGCGGGCCCGAGACCCCCGAGAATTTTTTGCAACGGGCCGGCGACGGAATCTATTACGTCGCGTGGGGATCCGACGGGAGGCTTACCAGCAAGTCCCCCAACGCGCCCGCGGAGGTACCGCCACCGGAAACACAGGAGGGCGGCGCGTCGCTTTATCGCAAACGCGGCGAACTGCGGGAGTTCATCCACCGCGTGCCCAACGGCGATCAGGTGCTCGTTGGCACTTCGACCGCCGCGATTCGCGCCGAGCTGGACCGCCTCGCGCTGTGGTTGGCGGGCGCGGGTTTGCTCGTTGTCGGCGTCGGCATCGCGGGCGGCTGGTGGCTCGCAGGCCGTGCCATCCGGCCCATCGCGGACATCAGCGCAGCGGCGCAGGAAATTGCCGGCGGCGATTTGTCCCGGCGCATCAACGTGGCGGAAACGGAAAGCGAACTCGGTGAGCTCGCGGACACGCTCAACCGCACCTTCGAGCGGCTGGAGAAACATTTCGAGCAACAGGTGCGCTTCACCGCGGATGCTTCGCACGAGTTGCGCACGCCGCTGGCCGTGATGCTGGCCGAAACGCAGCGCGTGCTCCGGCGCGAGCGCGACGCCGAGGAGTACCGCCAGGCGCTGTCCATCTGCGAACGCAGCGGCGAGCGCATGGGCGCATTGGTCAACTCGCTGTTGGAACTCGCGCGGCTGGACTCCGGGGAGTTCGCGCTACACACCGAGACCTGCGACCTCGCCCGGGTCGCGCGCGAAGCGCTCGAGTTCATCGCCCCGCTGGCGCGGCAGAAAAAAATTACTCTGCGCGATGCGCTCGAACCGGTCGCCGTGCAGGCCGACGCGACGAAGCTCGGCGAGGTGCTCAATAACCTTCTGACCAACGCCATCCTCCACAACCGCGAGGGCACCGAAGTGACGCTCACGCTCGCGCCGCAAAATGGCGCGGCGGTCTTCACCGTGGCCGACAATGGCGCGGGCATTCCGCCGGCGGCGATGCCGCAGCTTTTCGAGCGCTTCTATCGCGTGGACAAATCGCGCGCGCGCGCGCAGGGCGGCAGCGGCCTAGGACTCGCCATCTCCAAGGCGATCGTCGAGGCGCACGGCGGCACGATCGGCGTGGAGAGCGAAGTCGGCCAAGGAACGAAATTCACCGTGCACCTGCCAGCGCCGGGTGCAACGGGCTGACCTTTGTCCGCCCGCTTCATCTTCACTTAAGGTTGCCCCCGCTAGATTGACGCCATGAAAACCGTCCAGATCGCTCTCGGCGCCTTCAGCTTGGCCGCGCTCGCGCCGCCCGCTTTCGCGCAAGTTGATCCGCGCATCACCTCGTGGCTCACCACCTACTCCGGCCAATACGCGCGCATCTACACCAGTGACGCAGCGAAATCGTCCGGCGCGGCGTCAAACACCTGGAGCCGCGGCGCGGGCGTGCAATCGCTGCCCACCTACTCCGGCGTCAGCCAGATCGCGTATTCGGCCGACTGGGTTTACGTGCGCAACACTGGCCTCGGTTCGCACGTGATGGGACCGTGGTATCTCAACGCGGCACACACGCAGAATTTCCCGAACTTTCCCGCCAACACGGCCAACCTCTACCGCATCCCGCGCGCTCCCACCGTCCCCGGCACCAAGACGCTTACCGGCCTCGGCGCGATTGGCATCTTCGTGGACGGCGTGGCGATGTTCGACAACCGCGACGCGTTCTCCTACGTCAACGCGTCCGCCACCGATGCCACGCCCATGAACATGCTCGTCGGCGACGGCATCTGGAATCGCGACGCTTACGTGAATGAAAACGTCACCTTCGACCCGGGCAACGCGCATCAGGCGGGCAAGGTTTACCATTATCACGCCAATCCGCCCGCGCTGCGTTACCTGCTCGGCGACCACGTGGATTACAGCACGGGCACGAAGGCTTACTCCGAATCCGCGGCGGCGGTGACGAAGCATTCGCCGATCATCGGCTGGGTGCGCGACGGGTATCCGATCTACGGCCCGTACGGCTACTCGGTTTCGAACGACGCCTCCAGCGGCGTGCGCCGGATGATTTCCGGATACATCAAACGCGACGGCTCGAACGGGACGACGAACCTGAACACCACCGGCCGCACCACGCTGCCCGCGTGGGCCGCGCTCGCGCAAGGCCGCTCGGCCATTCTCGCCGCCAACCAGTACGGCCCCACCGTCAGCGCGACCTACACCCTCGGCCATTACCTCGAAGACTACGATTACCTCGGGGACCTCGGCTACACGCAGGGCACGAACACGTTCGACCTCGACCAATACAACGGCCGCGTGTGCGTGACGCCGGAATTTCCCGCCGGCACTTACGCCTACTTCGTTTCGATGGAGTCCGACGGCACGCCGCGATTCCCCTACAACACCGGCCGCTGGTTCTACGGCAACCCGACCGGCACCAACGTCGCCAGCATCACGGAAGCGGTGACGACGAATTTCTCCGGCGGAACAAAAATGCCGCTCAACGCCAGCGCGCCGGACGTCAACGTTGCCAACGCGAACGTCACGCTGACGTGGAGTTCAATTGACGGCGGAACCTACGTGATCGAGGCGACGAGTGATCTCGCTTCCTGGTCGGCCATCGCGACGAACGCCCCGGTTACGCAGACGAACCTGCCTGCCCCAAAGGTCACGCGGAGCGTCGTCGAGACGAATGCCGCCGCCGCCGCGAGCCGCTTCTACCGCGTGCGCCTGACGGCCACCAACGCCTACGATTCGGGGGGCTTTGCGCCGTGATGGTTTCATGAGTCTTTCGTAATGCGCCTCTCATCCAACAGCACCCCGAGCCCACCGCCGTCCGAAAAGGCTGGCGATGCCACGACCGGCGCGCGCACTGAATCTCCGTCGAGTGACCGGAAGACAGGCGGAGGGCAACTCGAATGGAACCATCCCTCCGCCGGTCCACGATTTTCCCCACGCGCGATGTCGTGGGCCGACCGCGTGATGTTCGTCGTCTGGATTTTGCTCGGCCTCGTGATTCTGGCCGAGTTGTTGCAAACCGCACGTGGCGCCTCGCTGGAAGTTCAGATCGCTCCGCGTTTCGGGAATGCTTCGGGACAGTTCGACCGCGCCGCGTTCACCAACGCGGCCGGTGAAACCCTTTCCGTCACGCGCGCGGACCTGTTGGTCTCCGACTTCGCGCTGCGTCGCGCGGATGGCGCGTGGCTGGGCAAGTCGAATGAGGTGGCATTCCTCCATCTCGCCGCGGAACACACCTCGTTTCGCGTTGCGGGAATTCCCGCGGGCCATTACGACCAACTGCGCTTCCGCGTCGGTGTGCCGACGGAGTTGAACCATTCCGACGCGGCGAAGTATCCCGCCGATCATCCGTTGAACCCAAACTTCAACGGCCTGCACTGGAGCTGGCAGGGCGGCTACATTTTCATGGCGCTGGAGGGAAGGTGGAGCGCCCCGGGGACGGAATCGCCCTCCGGCTACTCGCTGCACTTGGCCAACGATTGGAACCTCACGACGGTCACGCTGCCGGTCGCGCTCGAACTTTTCCGCGACGTTTGGCTCCAACTCGATTTCGACCTCGCCGGCTTGCTGCACTCGATGTCTTTTGCCAAGGATGGCACCTCGACGCACTCGCGCGAGGGCGACCCGCTTGCCGGCACGCTCGCCGCGAATCTGCCAAAGGCGTTCCGAGTTTCGCGCGATGGGGCGGGCGTCCC
>DATDFH010000141.1:0-4920 GCA_036522715.1 Verrucomicrobiia bacterium | reverse complement strand
GCGAGACTCTGCCGGTGAACGTTTCCAACCGGCTTGCCGAGGAAATCGCAGAAGAATACGTCGCCGTTCGGGTAAATGAACATCGAACGCAGGCCAATGTCGCAGTTGCGCTTCTCGCCGCCCAAATCCAGATGCCGCATGTTGTCCTGGTCGGGCGGATGGGTCAGGTATTCGTAGAACGCCTCCAGGCTCCCGGCATTGCCGATGATCGGGTAGCCCTGCCGCTGCAAGTCGATCAATTCATCGACGACCCCGCGAAGGGTCTTCAAGTCCCTGACCCAGTGCGGATCGCCGTTCTTTCCGACGAACGGCTGAAAATTCACCTGCACCTTGGAGTTCCGGCCGAAGAAGCGTACCAGGTCGGGCAGGCCCCGGTAGTTCTGCTCCATGATGGTCGGCTTGACGATGACACTCACACGCGCGCCCGTCCGCTCCTTCTCCGCGAGCAGGTTCTCGATGCCTTGGAGCGTACGGTGTGTTCCGTCCTTGATCGGACGCAGGTATTCGTTGATCCGCGGATCAACCGATTCGAGCGAGACGTTGATGTTGAAGGGATCAAGGGCGAGGATCCGCCGGACGTTATCCTTGGTGAGCGCGAGGCCGTTGGTGGTGAAACCGAAGTTGACTCCCAATTGCTGGGCCAGTTCCAACGTCGCGTAGAGCGGCTTGTAGATGGTCGGCTCACCGCCGCTCAACGAGATGTTGAAGCCGCGTTTGGAGAGCGTCCTGGCCTCGCGAACGATGCGGGCCATTGTTTCGCCGGAGAGCGACGGCTCGGTCTGTGTGTAGATGGTGCAAAACGTGCAAGCCAGATTGCAGCGTCCGCTGAAGATGACGTAGTAGGTGACCGGAGTGGTCAGGACATGACCGGTTGAGATCGAGAGACTCCGGCCCAGTTCCTTTTCGAGGTAAGGAAGCCCTTTGACGAACTGGCTGGCGACTCGAGTTAGTTCACTCATGGCAACAGCCTACTAGAGCAGGGGCGAGTCTGAATTGTCAAAGCTTTTGAACGTTCATGCGGCCTGCAAACGGATCAACTGCTCATTTCTGCCAAGAGTAAGACGGCCTCAGGCAGCGGGAATCGTGCGCAGCACCACTCGCGACGTCCCGCGACGTTCAACGGCGATCCAGCAGCGAAGGAGGTCCCTTGAGCCGGCGTTCGATCAGATCGAGATACGAGTGCGAGAGGGGATTGGGCGCCTGCCACGGGGTCAGTTCGAGCGAGCGCTGAAAATACTCCCGGGCCCTGGCGAGGTTGCCGAGCTGGAACTGGTGCCAGCCCAGATACGCGATGATGTAGTAGCTGTTGGGATCGAGCCGCGCGACCCGTTCGAAATCCGAGGAGGCTTCGTTCGTTTTGCCGAGCCAATCCCGGCACATTCCCCGACGCAAAGGGGCGTAGGCATCGTGGGGGTTGAGCGCGGCCGACTGATCGAACCAGGCGATCGCCGTCTCCGCCTTCTCACGGTAATCGTCTTCGCCCGCCCAGCTTTCCAACCGGTAAAACTCCCCCACCCGAAAGGCCGTGTCCGGATTCATGGCCTCGGTGGCGTGGGCGTGCTTCAAGTTCGCAATCAGTTCGGGGCTCTGCGCCGGAGCGCGCCCGGCCTGCGCAAGCCAGTACGTTTCGACGGCGCGCCGGCCCGCCTGACCGCCGAGGTAGATCACGCCACCCACGGCCACCAATGTGACGAACGCTCGCGTCGCCGCCCGCCCACACCACCAGCGATCCGTCGCGAAGCGCCAGTGCCCGCACAACAGTGCCATGAGCGTGACCGCGAGAATAGCGTTGGCGGGGATGTGCATGTTGAAATCGAAGAGGGAGTGGAACAACAGCGCCGCCAGACCGACCGTCGCCCCGGACACAAACGCGACGCGCACGCTCTGCCCGGCGGACTGATTGTCGCCTTGTTTCGCGAAGTCGCCGACCGGGCGCTGGATGTATTTCCAGACACGGACGACGCCCAGGAACAGGAAGAGCCAGGCCGAGCACACCAACACGAAGCCGGCGAGGCCCCAGTCCACAAGCGTGTTGAGGTAGTCATTGTGGACCCGTTCCGGGCGGTTTTGCACGCCGATCGCCGCCGGGCGGTAGGCGGGGAACCAATGATCGAACTCACCAGGGCCGACCCCGGCCAAGGGATGGTCGCGCCACAGGCCGACTGCCGCGGTCCAAATCTCCCGGCGAATCGTTCCCGATCCGTGCTCGTGGCTCAGTGACGCCTTGGAGAAGCGCGGGCCGACGACGTCGGTCTTCGCCACGAGGAACATCCCCGCGCCAACCAGCACGGCCAGCAGTGCCAGCGCCGGCGCGCGATAGTTCCGGCTTTGAATCTTGAGCGCGAACAGCAGCAACAGCGCCGCGGCCGCCGCAGCCCAACCCGCGCGCGATTGAGACACTGCGATCCCCATCGCCATCACCAGCGAGGCGTAACCGACCAGAATTTTGAGCAGCGTGCCGCCGCGCCCGGCCAGAGCAAAGGCAAGCCCCAGCGGCAGAACCATCTCAAGGAACCCGGCGAAGTGATTTGGGCAGATGTAGGTGCCCGATCCGCGTCCGCCATAGACCGCGGGGCGGATGAAGGTCCAGACGCGGTTTGATTTCGTGCCCCACTGGTAAACACCGTACGCCGCAATGCCCGCGGCCAGCACCACCAAAACGAGGCTCAGCCACTGCACCGGTTGCCGCCGCGAAACATTGTTGAGCGCGACAAAAAAGATCGCGGCATAGACCAGCACACGGATCAACTCCTGCCGCGCCACGTACTCGAGGTCCGCCGTCAGGTAACGCAGGATTGCGTAGATCACAAACGCCGCCACCGCCCAACAAATCGGCGGCCATAACATGCGGCATTCAGAGGAAAGCCAGCAACGCACAGCCCAGAGCACGAGCAGCACGATGGTTGCGCCTTGGATGACGAGAAAATCAACCGCACGCACCGCGCCTGTCGCCAGCGGGCCGAAACAAAGGATCCCCAGCAACAGGGCGTAGATTGTCCATTCGAGGATGGTGTCGAGCTTGTGGCGTTCCACACCCAACGTTACGGGACGCGGCAGTCGCGTGGCAAGCCAACCGT
This sequence comes from Verrucomicrobiia bacterium, assembly GCA_036522715.1. Lineage (GTDB taxonomy): Bacteria > Verrucomicrobiota > Verrucomicrobiia > Limisphaerales > JACQFS01 > DATDFH01. The sequence continues at coordinate 1,843 of DATDFH010000141.1, read as the reverse complement.
GTTCGAAGCGGCGAGTTTCTGATTGCTTCAAGCGCGACGCCCGGCTTAGGAGAGAACGCCCCGAACGCTCCGTGAACACTCCTTCACCAAAGCCGGCCAAGCCGGTGAACATCCTCGGCCTCTCGGCGTACTATCACGACAGCGCCGCGTGCCTGGTGCGCGATGGCGTGATCATCGCCGCGGCGCAGGAGGAACGATTCAGCCGCAGGAAGCACGACGCGAACTTTCCCACGCACGCCGTCGGGTATTGCCTGCGCGAAGGCGGCCTGACGATCGCCGAGGTGGACTACGTCGCGTTTTACGAAAAGCCGTTCCTCAAGTTCGACCGCATCCTGCACTCGTATCTGGCCTGCGCGCCGGCGGGCATCCGCTCGTTCCTGAAGGCAATCCCGATCTGGATCAAGGACAAGGTCTGGATGAAGGCCGGGTTGCGCCGGGAACTCAACTTCGCGGGGCCGATCCTCTTCCCCGAGCACCACGAGTCGCACGCGGCGTCGGCATTTTTTCCTTCGCCGTTTCCGGAGGCGGCGTTCCTCACCGCGGACGGCGTGGGCGAATGGACGACCACCAGCTACGGCATCGGCCGCGGCAATCGCGTGGACATCCATGGCGAACTTCGCTTCCCGCACTCGCTCGGGCTGCTCTACTCGGCCTTCACCCACTTCGCGGGTTTCAAGGTCAATTCCGGCGAGTACAAACTCATGGGCCTCGCACCCTATGGCGAACCGAAATTCAAGGACCTCATCCTGCGCGAGCTGGTGGATCTGAAGGAGGACGGCTCGTTCAAGTTGAATCTGCGCTACTTCGATTTCGCCGTCGGTCTGACGATGACCAACAACCGGTTCGCCACGCTGTTCGGCCGGCCGCCGCGCCCGCCCGAATCACGGCTCACGCAGGACGACATGGACCTCGCGCGCTCGATCCAGGACGTGACGGAGGAAATCATGGTGCGCATGGCACGCCACGTACGCGCGCAGACGGGCATGCGCGACCTTTGCCTCGCGGGCGGCGTGGCGCTCAATTGCGTCGCCAACGGACGAATCCTGCGCGAGGGCATCTTCGACCGCATCTGGATTCAACCGGCGGCGGGCGACGCGGGCGGCGCGCTCGGCGCGGCGCTCGTGGCCTGGCACCACTATCTCGAACAGCCGCGCACCGCCGATGGCGTCAATGATTCGCAGCGCGGCTCGTTTCTCGGCCCGGCGTTTTCCCGCGACGAAATCCACGCGTTCCTCCAATCGCGGAACGCACCCTTCCGCGAGTTGAGCGATGCAGAAATTCCCGACGTCGTCGCTGATCTTATCGCGCAGGAAAAGGTCATTGGCTGGTTTCAGGGCCGGATGGAGTTCGGCCCACGCGCGCTGGGTGGGCGCTCGATCCTCGGCGACGCGCGTTTGCCGACGATGCAGGAGACGATGAACCTCAAGATCAAGTTCCGCGAAAGCTTCCGGCCCTTTGCGCCGAGCGTGCTGCGTGAGAAGTGCGCGGAGTGGTTTGAGTTGCGCGAGGAAAGTCCTTACATGCTGCTGGTCGCCCCGGTGGCCAAACCGCGGCAGCGCGCGATGACGGCGGAGGAGCACGGGCGGTTCGGCTTGGAAAAGCTGCTGGCGATCCGCTCGACAATCCCAGCCGTGACGCACGTGGATTACTCGGCCCGCGTGCAGACGGTCGCCGAGGATCACTCGCCGGTGTATTACCGGATGATCAAAAAGTTCGACGAGAAATACGGCTGCCCGGTGATCATCAACACGTCGTTCAACGTTCGCGATGAACCGATCGTGGCCACGCCGGAACACGCCTTCCTTTGTTTCATGCGGACGAACATGGATTATCTGGTGCTTGG
>DATDFH010000140.1:0-2366 GCA_036522715.1 Verrucomicrobiia bacterium | reverse complement strand
TAGGGCGTTGGCCAGCGCGCCGGCACCCGTGGCACGCGTGAGCAACGGGCGCAACCACAGGCCCGCCTCGACTCCGTTGGTCGCGGTTTTGAGTCGGCCGAGCGTGAGATTCGCGGCGATGCCTTGATGCAGCCGCGCGATGCTTTCGAGCGCGGCGAGCGCGATCTCCGGCGACGACGCCTGGTTGAACGCGCGTTGCAACAATGGCAGCGCCTCCTTGCCGCTCAACCCGGCCAGCGCTTCAAACGCGTCGGTCCGCAGGACGAGGTCGGCGCGGTTGTCCCCGGCGATGCTCTGGATGCGCGCGTTGAGGGACTTCACGTTCCACAAACCCGCGAGCTTCACGCCACGCTGGCGCTCAGCATTCGAGGAGGCGTCGAGCAAACGCGTCACGAATGCAGCGTGATCACCCGCAGGAATTGCCTTGCGCGCGCGCGCGGAGTTGGCGAGGGCATCCAGCAACGCGGCATCGCTCCCGGCGCGGTTGAGGACGAGTTGCAGATCGTTGGCGTCTCCGACCGCGGCGAGCGCGAGCAGCCACGGGCGCGACTTGGTGGCGTCGTTGCCGAGACGGTCGAGTTCCCGGCGGATAAGCGCGGGGGCGTTGTCGAGGCGCGCATCCTTGAGGACGAAGAGGAGATGCTCGTCCTTGGAGAAGTTCAACCGGCCGGTGCTCAACAGCGGCTCCCAATGCGGACGCAATGCGTGGACGGTCTTGGCCAGCGCGTAGTCGAGATACTTGTCCATTGGGCGATCGAGCACGCGCGCGGCGATGGTCACCGCCGCGGGGTCGTCGAGATAGCTCGAAGCAACGACGGCTTCGAGGCGTACGCGTGGGTGTTCGTCGGCAACCTGTGGTTCAAGCAGCTTCAACGCATCGGGGATGGCGCCTTGGCGCGCCCAGTTGCTCAACGCGCGCGTGGCGTACGCCCTCACGCGGAAATCAGGCGAGCGAAGCAGCGTCTTGAGCAGGTCGGGCCGCGGTGTCTCGTGCGCTTCAAACAAACTCAATGCCTCGAGGCGCAGATACTCATCATGCGCGTCCCCGGGTTTGAGCGTTTTCACCCAACGGTCGAGCGCGGCGATGACTTCCTTCGTGTCGCGCTCGAAAAGGAGGCGCTTGGCCTGATACTTCGCCCAGCGTTCGGGCGAATCGAGTTGGGCAAAGAGCGTCTCGGTTTTGGCATTCGGAAACCAGGCAGGCTTCACCAGTTCGCGATCCTTGCGCTTCAATCGCCACACGCGGCCGTGATCCTGGTCGCGGTCGGGATGGCGATACGACGCCTGGTAATGGCCGATGATCGGGTTGTACCAGTCGGCGAAATAGATCGCGCCGTCGGGACCGACGCGTACGTCCACGGGACGGAAGACCTTGTTCGTGGTCTCGACGAGCGTCGCGATTTGCTGGCTGCTGAAGACGCCATCGCGGTAGTCGAGTTTGTGGAGTTGGAGTGTGTTGTCGTAAAAGCCGCCGATCGCCACCGTGCCCTGCAAGTCGTCCGGGAAATGGCGCGTGTGGATGAAATCGAAACCGACGGTCTTGAGCCGCGCCTGAAAGAGCCGCAGCACTTCCGAGGGCAGCGGGAGATCGGTGCGGATGAGGCCGGGCACCGAATAGAAGCCGCCGTTGTCCGCGCCGGTCTTGTGGAAGACCTGCCCGTATTCGTCGGTCATCACGCCCCAACAGTTCGCGCCAGCCGACGACATCTGGAAAAACGAATCCATCCGCAACGTGCGCGGTCGCACCCGCCAGACGCCGGAACGATTGAGATGCTCGACGCCGTAGGGCGTCTCGACGCGCGACCAGATGTGATGGCCTTGTGTGAACCACAACTCGCCGCCGAAGCCCCAGCTCAGGCAATTGATCATCTGGTGCGAGTCGCCCGTGCCGAATCCGCCGAGCACCAACCGGCGCACGTCCGCCTTGCCGTCGCCATCGGTGTCGCGCAGAAACCAGAGATCAGTGCCCTGCGTGACATAAACGCCGCCATCGCCGAGTTCGAAGCCGGTGGGCATGTTCAATCCGTCCGCGAAAACCGTGAAGACATCCGCTCGGCCGTCACCGTTGCTATCCTCACAAATCACGATGCGGTCGTTGGCCTTCTCGCCGGGGCGCAGCTGCGGGTAGCTCGCCGGGCAAAGCACCCACAGGCGCCCGCGTTCGTCCCAGCGAATCTGCAGCGCCTTGACCACGCCATCGGCCTCGGACGCGAACAGGTTCAACTCGTAATCCGGATTCACCTTGAGCGTGGCGAGTTCCTCGGCGGGCGTCTGCGGCGGCGTGGGCGGCGGCTCGTTGGGAACGACGTGCTGCGGCGTCAGGGGTTTGATCGGCTCGCCCGCGACCGCGCGGCCGATGTTGTCTT
>DATDFH010000139.1:0-2267 GCA_036522715.1 Verrucomicrobiia bacterium | reverse complement strand
GAGCAGTTCGTATTTCACGAGGCCGTCCTTCGCAGTGACTTTCGCAGGATCGGGTCTGTTGCCCTTCACCCAGAACTGCCGCGGCCTGCCTTCGTAATTGCCGAGCGACACCACGAGGTTCGTCGGCTCGATGTGATGCGGAACAAACGCAAGGTGCCCGTCCCAATAATCGAGCCGGCGGTTCAAGCCCGCGTAGCCGCCGCTGTCGGCGCGATACCAGTTGCCCGCGAGCCGCCCTTGCACGTCGTAGCCGATCTGCCCACCGAACGGTTTCGCCTTTCGCGGATTCAACGCGAGCAGTTTGTCGCGCAACGGTTCCTCGACGTAATCGAACGGATCGACCGTGTGTAGCTTCCACGGGTCGCGTTGGAGAAACTGTTCCGGTCGCGCGAACCCATCGCGCGTCTTCGCCGCGTCAATCAGCGCGAAGTCGAACGTCGCCTGCTGAATGGAGCCAAGTACCTGCCCGGCCTTCACGGGGATGCGCACGTTCAGCGGCGCGCCGGGCTTGAGCTGTTGACCGACCTGATTGAGCAGCGACTCCTCCATCGCGGTGACGTGGTCGTAGTAGCTCCAGCACGAGGCCGAGTGTTCGAGCGTGAGTTTCAAGTCCACCTCGCGGTCGAACACCGTCGGGTCGGGATTGCCCTTGGGCCGCCACTGGATGACGACGAGAAAACCGTCTGCCACTGCAAGCACGTCGGTGCGCTTGGTTTTGTCCGGTGAATCCGACGGCACGAGATAAAGGTGGTCGCTCGGTGTGACGTGGCCGCTCGCGGTCATCCCCATCGGGACAATGGTTTTGGTCTCCTCCGGCCGGAGCGGGAAATTCTTCAACCGCACCGGCCCGCTGCCAATCGCTTGGCCCTGACTCCACATCTGATTGAGAATGTCAGCGGCGGAAACTGGCGCGGAACCGTCACGGCGTATAGATCGCGGTGAGGCACGCGGGAAATCCGCACCGCCCGCGCTCCTTGGCTGAGGGGCGGCTTCGTCCCGATTTGCGGGATAAGGCGGCCTGCCGGATGCGCGCGGACGCGATTCTCCCGTGATGACGACGAGCAGACCGCCATCGCGCGTGTGCACCGCGCCCGGATCACCGCCGCCAATGGGTGGATTGGCCACCAGCTTCCATTTCTGTCCATCCTCGCTGGTGGCCATCCAAAACGCGCCACCCGGACGATCCGCAGTGCCCGTGCTCAAGCCCTCGCCGGTCCCGTAGAACGTGATGAGCTTGCCGTCGGACTGCGCATTGCCGAGCCAGCGGCGGCGGCCTTCGATTTGCAAATCTTCCACGCGCGTGAAGTTCAACCCGTCCTTGCTTGTGGCGTGGTAGGCGATGCCTTCGCGTGGGCGATTGGCGGCGGGTTCATTGGCGGGACGCTGGCTGGGATTCACCCCGATGCCGTTGTCCGGCACGAACAGATGAAACACGCCCTGATGCAGCACCGCCGCGCAATCAATCATGATCCGGCCCTCAACATCGAAGCGCACGCCCGGCTCGAAGGTGTAGTTCACGCCGTCGGTCGAGATCGCGGAATAAATTGCGGGCGCGCCGCCGCCGGACGCGCGGCGGAGGTTGCCGGTGAAGTAAATTCGCACGCGCCCATCGAGCAACGGCACGAGCGTCGGATCGAAGGCAAAGGGCATCCCGTCCGGCAGGCCGGCGACCTGCATGACTTGCGGCGCCGTCCACGTCGAGCCGTCGTCGCTGGAGAAACGCACGCCTATCTGCTCGTGGTTCACGCGGCCGTCCTGCGGGAAATGCTGGTGCGCGGCGATGATGCGTCCGTCCTTGAGCCGTGCGACGGTTGGCGCGCCACCGCCCGTGAACGTCGTGAGCTTCTCGACCGCGCCCGCACTGCTCACCCGATAGGCGATGACGTCCCGGCTTGAGGGCGCCTCGGTGGTGGGTGGTTGGAAATTTCGTGCGCGGCGTTCTCCCTCACCCCGGCCCTCTCCCGCTGGGAGAGGGGGAACGGAACGTCCGTCCTGCACCGCGGCACCAGGGCGATTCGGTGTCACTCGTCTCACCGATTCACCCGTGATGACGACGAGCAATCCACCATCGCGCGTCTTCACTGCGCCGGGGTCGCCGCCGCCGATGGGCGGATTGGCAATCTGTTTCCAACTCTTTCCGTCCGTGCTTGTGGCGATCCAGAAGCCGCCGCGTGGACGGCCGCCCGCCGCGGTGCCGCTGCTCAAGCCTTCGCCGGTTCCGTAAAACGTGATGAGCTTGCCGTCCGACTGCGCGTTGCCGAGCCAGC
>DATDFH010000138.1:0-3087 GCA_036522715.1 Verrucomicrobiia bacterium | reverse complement strand
CGCGGTTTGGGCGGGTCGCGGAGCCGGGGCCGAACGCGGAGGCGCGGCCGGCGTGGCGGGACCGGTCGCCGAGGGCAGCGCGACAGTCGGTGAAGTGGCGCCCGGACCACCCGCCGGCGGCAGCGCAACCGTTGGTGACGTGGAAGTGGCAGAAGTCGCCGACGGCAGCGCCACGGTCGGCGCGCTGGGCGAAGGTCCACCGCCCGGGAGCGAGGGCAGCTTGACGGTCGGACCCGCGGTGGGTTTGGGCGGCAGCGTGATGCGGACGGTTTCCTTCTTGGGTTGAACCTTCGCAGCGTCGCCGGGTTTCGGCGGCATCGCGCCGCCAGGAGGAGTCGGATTGTTGTCAGCCATACGGTCGGAGCAAACTAGGTTTCGCCCCAAGGGGTGTCAAATGGTTTGATGATCATCGCAGGCAGTTGTTCCACCGGAAATTCACGCGGCACGACGGAGGCGCGAAAAATGTTTCACTCAATAACGCGGACCGCCTTCGCGGCGCGGACCGCGGTCGCCACGATCTCCGCGGTAGCCGCCGCCACCACCACCGGAACGCGGCGCGCGTTCTTCGCGCGGCTGGGCGATGTTGACCGTCAAGGCGCGGCCCTGGAATTCCTTGCTGTGAAACATCTCGACCGCCTTGTTGGCCTCGTCGGCGGTCGCGAAATCGATGAAGGCGAAACCGCGCGATTTGCCGGTGAACTTGTCGAGCATGACGTTCACCGAGGTGACCACACCGGCCTGCGAGAAATATCGTTGCAGGTCGGTATCGACGGTGGAGAACGCGAGGTTGCCAACGAACAGCCTGGATGGGTTCATGGAAGGATCGGGTTGCCGCAGAAAAAACTCAGCGAGGCGAATCTGCCCCCGGCAGGTTCACTGAATGTTCCGGGATTCGCCCCGGACAATCTGTCAACGGACTCCAGCACTGGCGTTTCTTTCACGGGTCAGCCGGACGCTAGCAAAGCATCGGAGCGAGTCAACAGGGAGTTTTGAGATGAGGACGGCGTCTGCGCGCGGGATCAATTCAGTCCCGGCACGGCCGTCTCGGCGCGCTTGAGCACGCCGTTGATCGCCTCCTCGACCGTGTCGAGATGGAAGGGCTTGCCGAGATAGGGGGCGCCAACTGACTGGAGGAAACTGCGCGTCTGTTCGTTCACGACGTCGCCCGTGAGGAATATGATGCGGTGCTTGAAGGTGTCGTCGCGCTGCGAGGCGAGGTTGAAGAATTCCCGGCCGTCCATTCCCGGCATCCGGTAATCAGAGAGGATCAGATCGTACTCGCTACGTCCGAGTTCCTCCAGCGCCTGCGGGCCGGAATTGCAGATGGTGGTTTGATGGCCGAGCAGGTTCAGCATTTCGCCAAGCATGTCGGCAATGGACTTCTCGTCATCGAGCACGAGGATGCGGGCAACGCGGCCGTTCGTCTCAGCAGGTTTGGGCACGGGAAGCTGTTGTGTTTCGCCCGTGCCTGCCGGATGGCTGTCCGCGCCTGACGGCACGATCAGCGGAAATTCCAGCACAAAGCACGCGCCGCCGCCGGGCGCGTCCTCGTAGGCGATTCGGCCGTTGTGCTCGGCCATGATGCTGTGGGCAATCGAAAGCCCCAGCCCGGTGCCGGTGCCGACTTCCTTGGTGGTGAAGAACGGCTCGAAGATTTTCGCGCGGACCGCGGGGGGCACGCCCGGGCCGTTGTCCGAGACGCGCAATTCCAACCTGGCCCCGCTCGCCCGAGAGCTGATGCGCAACTGGCCCGGCAGCGGGCGGTCGAGCAGCGCGTGAACGGCGTTGTTGATCAGGTTCACCAACACCTGCTGGACCTGATCGCGATCGGCCAACGTCAATGGCAGCGCCGGTTCCAAGTCGAGCTGCCACTTGATGCCCACCACGCGCATTTCCACTTCGCGCAACTCGACCACGTGGTGCACGACTTCATTCAGATCGACCGCTTCGCTCCGGCCGGGCTGCTCGCGGGCGAACGAGAGGAAATTGCTGACCAGTTTCGCGGCGCGATTGCTCTCCTGCGCGACCTTCAGCAAATCGGCGCGCGTCTGCGGGTTCAGCTCGTGCCGCTGCATGATCAATTCGAGATAGCCCATGATCACCGCCAGCGGATTGTTCAACTCGTGCGCGATGCCCGAGATCATCTGGCCAATCGCCGAGAGACGCTCGGCTTGCCGCAACTGCTGCTCCAGCCGCGTGCGCTCGGTCAGCTCGCGGAAAAAAAACTGGTAGGCCGAGCGCCCATCCAGGTCGATGCGCGCGCCGTCCATTTCGACGGGCGTGATGCCGCCGTCCTGGCGCACGATGTTCAAGACGTGCTGGCGTCCCGCCCACGCAAACCAGTCTGGACCCGCCGCCGGAATCGGGTCTTCGGGGTTCGACGCCTGAAGAAAATGGATCAAGTCGAGCGCCTTGCCCGAACCGTTGCTCGTCCCAAGCAACTGGCGCGCGGTCTGGTTCATCTCGAGGACGCGCAGGTCGTCCGCCGCCGCGATGATGATGCCTTCGTGCGCCTGGTCGAACATGCGCCGGTAGCGTTCCTCGGTGGACGCGACGCGTTTTTGGAGGACGGCCTTCTCGGTTTTTTGCGAACGCAGTTGCTGGAAGGCAAGCTTGTTGGAGCTGCGCACTTCCTCGAGCACGAGGATGATCATGCTCACCGCGATGAACAGTTGCAGCACTGCCGAGATCAGGAAGATCGAACTGGTCAGGTTCGTCATCCGCTGGAAAAACGGATAGCCGGTCAGATAAACGCCCCAGAAGAAAAAACCCACCGAAAGCAACCCCGCGCCGATGTAGTCGCGCCGCAGCCGGAATTTGTAGAACGCCCAGGCCGTCGTGATGCTCGCCCCGCCGATCAGCCCGAAGATCGGCAGTTCGACGTGCAACCCTTCCTCAAGATGGTACGCGCCGATGTAGCTCCACACGCAAAGAAACCCGATGAACAGCCCGAAGATCGTCTGACGCGGGCGCAGGTTGTGGAAGACGCTGCTGCCCCACAACAGGCATACGGCGGACGCGCTCACGCACCACTGCTTGAGCATTGTCAGCAGCGGACTGGAGTTGTCGCTGCCCATGCTGATGCAC
>DATDFH010000137.1:0-5073 GCA_036522715.1 Verrucomicrobiia bacterium | reverse complement strand
CAGGAGGTGCTCAAGGATTGGATCGCCTCGGGCGCGAACTGGCCGGACGGCGTGAAACTCACCCAGCGTCCGCGCATCGACTTCAAGAAGGACATCCAGCCGATCCTCGAGTTCAATTGCGTCGGCTGCCACAAGGAAGGTCACGACAAGGGCAGCCTGCGCATGGAGACGCGGGAGTTGACTTTCAAGGGCGGCGAGAACGGCCCCGGCGTGGTGCCCTTCGCGCCGGAGAAAAGTTTGATTCGCACCAGCACCGCCGCCGCCGTGGACGACGAGAAGTTGATGCCGCCGAAGAAAAAGGACGGCCCGCTGCCCAAGGACAAGATCGAATTGATCCGCGAGTGGATTGCGCAGGGCGCGAACTGGCCGGATGGCGTTACGCTCACCGCGCGGAAGGCCGAAGAAGCCAAGCCGGATGAACTGACGCTGACGAAGCAAATGCACGAGCGCATCACCGCCAAGGTTGACGCGAAGAGCGAGGCGGAGATGAAGGCGTACACCAGCGACATCCCCGGCACGTCGGTGAAGTTCGACATGTTGCCGATCAAGGCGGGCGAATTCGTCATGGGCAGTCCGGCGTCCGAGAAGAAGCGAAAGGACGACGAAGGCCCGCAGCACAAGGTGAAGATTGATCCGTTCTGGATGGGCAAGTTTGAGGTCACGTGGAACGAGTACGAGTTGTTCATGTATCCCGAGGACAAAGCCGCGCAACTCGGCGACAAGGCGGACAAGCTGGTTGATGCCACATCGCGCCCGACCAAGCCGTACGTCGAGATGAGTTTCGGCATGGGCAAGGATGGCTTCCCGGCGATCAGCATGACGCAGCACGCCGCGAACAAATATTGCCAGTGGCTTAGTTCCAAGACCGGGCAGTTCTACCGGCTGCCGACCGAGGCCGAGTGGGAATACGCCTGCCGCGCGGGCACGACCACGGCGTATTCGTGGGGCGACGATCCGGCGGTGATCAAGGAATACGCGTGGTTCTCCGGCAACTCCGATTTCAAGTATCAAAAGGTCGGCAAGAAGAAGCCGAACCCGTGGGGCCTCTACGACATGCACGGCAACGTAGCCGAGTGGTGCCTCGACCAATATGAGGTGGATTACGCGAGGTTCAGGGACGCCGTCACGAGCAACCCGTGGGTGAAGCAGGTCACGCCATATCCGCACGTGGTGCGGGGCGGCTCGTGGGACGACGATCCCGAGCAGCTTCGCAGTTCCTCGCGCCGGGCATCGAACAAGTCGTGGAAGCAGCAGGATCCGCAGTTGCCCAAGAGCATCTGGTATCACACGGATGCGCAGTTCCTCGGCTTCCGCCTCGTGCGTCCGCTGAAGGTGCCGCCCGTCGATGACATGCACAAAGCGTGGAACAACGGCTTTGAACTCGATCCGTGAGCGCATCGAAAAGCGCGTGGACAAGCAGCGTTAGAACCAGTTGAATCGCCGCACCCCGAATTACATCAACGTAGAACCATTATGAACGAACCAAAAACCCCCGCGCCGGTGATCAACCGCCGCAGTTTCCTCGAAAAAACTTCCACTGCCGTCGCCGGCGGACTTGCGCTTGCCAACCTGCCCATCGAGCGCTTTGCCCATGCGGCCGGCAGCGATTCGCTCAAGCTCGCCCTCATCGGCTGCGGCGGACGCGGCACCGGCGCGGCTGACCACAACATCAACACCCACGGCCTCGGCGAACTGAAGCTCGTCGCCATGGCCGACGCGCACCGCGACCGCCTCGAACAGAGCTACGGCATTCTCTCCAAGAAGCACGGCGATCGCGTGGACGTTTCCGAAGGCAACAAGTTCGTCGGCCTGGACGCCTACAAGGAGGCGATCAGCCTTTGCGATGTCGTCATCACCGCGACGCCGCCGGGATTCCGACCGATGATTTTTGAGGAAGCCGTGCGCCAGGGCAAACACGTGTTCATGGAAAAGCCCGTGGCCACCGACGGCCCGGGTGTGCGGAAGATTCTTGCGGCGGCCCGCATCGCCGAACAGAAGGGCCTCAAGGTCGCCGTCGGACTCCAGCGCCATCATCAGCCGAATTACATCGAATCGATGCAACGCATCCACGACGGGATGATCGGCGACATCGTTTCAATGCGCTGCTACTGGAACGGCGGCCCCGTCGGTCCGAAAATGCGCCGCGCCGATCTCGAGAAGAAACTCGGCCGACCGCCGACCGAAATGGAGTACCAGATTCGCAACTGGTACAACTTCACGTGGATCTGTGGCGACCACATCTGCGAGCAGCACATCCACAACCTGGACGTGATGAACTGGGTCAAAAACGGTCACCCGGTGAAATGCCACGGCATGGGCGGCCGCGCTTACCTGAGCGAACCGGACCACGGCGAGATCTTCGATCATCACGCCGTGGAGTACGAATACGCGGACGGCTCGCGGATGTTCAGCCAGTGCCGCCAGATTCCCGGCTGCATCAGCGACGTGTCGGAGGCGATCGTCGGCACGAAGGGCAAATGGGATTCGCGCAACTTCGCGCTGCAAGCTCATGGCGGGGATTTGTTGTGGCGTTATCGCACGCCCGACAACGACCCGGCTTCCAAGAAGGGCAAGAAGAAGCAGGAAAGCGGCGGCGGCGACGACGAGTTGACGAAGTACCGCGAAAAATCCTCCAACGACGGCCACCAACTCGAGCACTTCCCACTGATGGAAGCCATCCGCCACAACAAACCGTACAATGAAGCCGAGAATGGCGCCTTCAGCTCGCTCACCGCGATCATGGGCCGCATGGCCACCTATTCCGGCAAGCTGGTCAGCTGGGAGGAAGCGCTCAACTCCAAGCTCGACCTCTTCCCCGAGAAGCTCGCATGGGATGCGAACCCGAAGGTGCTGCCAAAGCCCGACGGCCACTACGCCTACGCGATCCCCGGCAAGGCCGTCGCGTTCTGATCGTGAAGAAATCCGTCACGAACGGCCGGCCCGTTGTGGCCGGCCGTTTTCTTTTCATTCATCGCGTAGCAGCCGGCGTGAGGAGGCTCACTCTTTTCTTCGCCGCCTGTTGTGCCTTGTTCACGTGCGGCTGCCGTTCCGTCGCCGATGAAACAAAACTCTCCCGCTTCGAGTTCGCCGAGCTGCACATGGGAACTTCCTTCCAGATCACGCTCTACGCGGCGGACGGCGCGACGGCGACGAATGCGGCGAAGGCTGCTTTCAAGCGGGTCGAGGAACTGGATCGCACACTGACGGATTACACGGACGACAGTGAACTCGTGCGCCTCTTTCACCTGCCCGCCGGCTTGCCGCACAAAATCAGCGCCGACTTGTTCGATGTGCTGGAGCGTTCGCAGCAAGTGGCGCGGTTGAGCGACGGCGCCTTCGACGTGACCGTCGGGCCGCTCGTTCAGCTCTGGCGTCGCGCGCGGCGTCAGCGCGAATTGCCGAAACCGGAAGCCATCGAAGCGGCGCGCCGCGTCGTGGGCTACGAGAAACTCAAACTCGATCCGAAGGCACGCACCGCGACGCTCGCCGCCGAAGGCATGCGCCTCGACGTGGGTGGCATCGCCAAAGGCTACGCGGCGGATCACGCCCTCGCCGTCCTCCGTCGGCACGGCATCACGCGTGCGATGGTCGCGGCCAGCGGCGACATCGCTGTCGGTGACCCACCACCGGGGCGCGACGGCTGGAACATTGGCGTCGCATCCATCGAGGCGAAGGGCAGCGAGTTAACTCGCGTCGTCGTCCTCAAAAACGCCGGCGTCTCCACGTCCGGCGACACGCAGCAGTTCGTCGTGCTCGACGGCCGGCGTTATTCCCACATCGTCGATCCGCACACCGGTATGGGACTGACCACCCGCATCGGCGTCACCATCGTTGCCCGCGACGCGACGACCACCGACGCACTTGCGACGGCCGTCAGCGTGATGGGTGCGGAGCGCGGCATGGCGTTGATCGAGAAACTTCCGGACGTGGCCGCGCTGATCGTCGAAATCGATGCCGCGGGCAGAAAGAAGCTTGTCGAGTCGCGCCGCTTTTCTAAACTCGCCTCGACGCAAACTGAAACGCCAACCAAAGGGAACACACCATGAGCGGACTGAGCCTCGAAACCGTGGAGCACATCAAACAGAAGATCATCGATCTGAGTTTTCAATTCGGCCCGAAGCTCATCGTGGGACTGGCGATCATGACCGCCGGCTTCTTCGCGGCCCGCTGGGTCGGGAAGATGGTCGAGCGTTGGTTGGCGAAGATGCCCTTCGAGCCGCCGGTGCGCCTGCTGATGCTGCGCCTGGTCCGCCTGCTCGTGATGCTGTTGTTCCTCCTGCTGGCTTTGCAGAACGCCGGCGTGGAAATCCTCCCGCTCATCGCCGGCCTGGGCATCGCTGGCGCGGGCGTTGCCTTGGCCATGCAGGGCGTGCTCGGCAATCTCGTCGCTGGCCTCACCATTATTTTCACCAAGCCGTTCAAGGTTGGCGAATACGTCGCAATGCTCGGCGTCGAGGGCCGCGTTGAATCCATTGAATTGTTCACCACCAAGTTGAGCCACGCGGACCTTTCGCGCGTCGTTGTGCCCAACCGTAAGATCGTGGGTGAAATCCTCCACAACTACGGCCACATCCGGCAGCTCGAACTGAGCGTCGGCGTCGCGTACGCAACCGACCTGAACCGTGCGCTCGCCGTGATCAACGAAGTGCTCGGTGGCAATCCGCGTGTGTTGAAGCAGCCCGCCGCCGCCGTGGGCGTCAGCGCGCTCGCCGATTCGTCCATCAATATCGCGGTGCGCCCGTGGGTGAATGTGCCGGACTTCGGTGTCGCGTCGGCCGAGATCAACAAGGCCATCGTCGAGAAGTTCCGCGACGCGAAGATCGAGATGCCGTACCCGCAGCGCGAAATCCGCATCCTCGGCGGCGCCGCCGCGTAAGTTCGTGGCAGCCGACGTGAGGAGGCTTACTCTGAATTGCGCGTTCTGAGTTTCGCGTTCCGAGTTGAAGTGAGCCTCCTCACGTTGGCTCCTACGATTTCAACTCCGGCAATAACTCCTCAATCTGCCTCACACTCGCCGTCCCCGTCGTACCCAATTGATGGACCACAATGGATGATGCGACTGCGGCGAGTTCC
>DATDFH010000136.1:0-3417 GCA_036522715.1 Verrucomicrobiia bacterium | reverse complement strand
GCAACCGCGTGCAGTTAACCATCAGCGGCGATGCCGGTCCCGATTACACCGTGCAGGCGACGACCAACTTCAACGGCTGGACCAACATCTACTTCACCAACTCGCCCGCGCTCCCGTTCAACTGGACTGACACCAACGCGAGCAACTTCCTCAAGCGTTTCTACCGCATTCTGCTCGGGCCGTGACGTGACGGGAGCGAACACAGGCATACCTTGAGGTTGGGGGACGCCGCGGATTGTGGCCTGGAATGATGGGCGGATTGCGGATTGCACTTCGAGTGGGCGCTTGGCTTAATCGTGGGACCTGATCCGGCGAGCCACCCATGCCTACCTACGAATACTCCTGCGCCAAGTGCGGGCACCACTTTGAAAAATTTCAGTCGATGAACGACCACGCGCTGAAAGTTTGCCCCAAGGAACTTTGCAAACTCACGCGCTGGGGCAGGGGACGGGTGAAGCGCCAGGTCGGCTCCGGCGCGGGCCTCATCTTCAAGGGCAGTGGCTTCTACATCACCGATTACCGCAGCGAGGGCTACAAGGAATCCGCGAAGAAAGACACCGCGCCCGCGGCGCCGTCCGGTGGCGAACACAAACCCGCCGCCGAAAGCAAGCCGGCTGCGCCGAAGCCCGCTGCGCCGAAGTCCGAGTCCAAGCACGCCAAGCCCAAACACTGAAACGGCGTTTTTTGCCATGAACTTCGCCCGTCTCCGCAAACGCTGCGCGGCTTTGTCCGGCGCGGCGTTGATGGCGGCTGACCTCCCATCGGCATCTGCCGCAGCCTCCTCCGGCGGCACGACGATCACCAGCCGCTCCGGACAATTTGTGGTCGCCGGTCGCGCGGCCGGTAGTCCGGTTTCACCGATGCGTCAGGCGGAGATGGCGGCGGCGCGGCGGGTTGAACTTGATTCCAATCTGGCGGCGGTTTCCTGCGAGCGCGTCCGGTCGGCCTTCAATCGGACGTTGCGCGCGAGTGATACATGGAAGGGAAGGATTTCCGTGTCGCTGATCTCGGCGTCGCGGGCCGATCTCAAGGCGCAGGTCGTCAGCACGCGTTTTCGTGACGGCTGGCGCTACCGGCTCGACCTGCTGAATCCGACTGACGACCAAAGTTTCGTGCGCGCGGTGACGCAGGTGTTGCTTCAGGAACTGGGCAACCGTTCGTCGGCCGACCGATCCGCGGAAATTCCGCTGTGGCTTTCGACCGGGGTGGCGCGCGAACTTCTCGCTTGGGAGCCGGAGCTCCTGCTTCGGGACCAATCCCGGATCAGTCGCGAGTTACACGCGCCCGATCCGGTGCTGGAACCGCGCCGGCTTTTCGCGCAACGACCGGCGCTGTCGTTCGACGAAATGAGCTGGCCGACCGAGGAAGTGTTGAGCGGGGAGCGCCGGCAATTGTTCGATGCGAGCGCGCACCTGTTGGTGAACCAGCTCCTGCGCCTGCCGGACGGGCCGGCGCGGCTGCGACGGTTCATCGGCGAGTTGCCGCGCGATCTCAACTGGCAGGTCACCTTCCTGCGCGTGTACGAGAAACAATTCAAACGCCTGCTCGACGTGGAAAAGTGGTGGGCGGTGAACCTGGCCGCGTTCACCGGCCGCAACCGGTGGCAGATGTGGCCCGCCGATGTGGCGCTGGCGAATTTCGAAAACGTGCTGCTGATCGACGTCGAAGTGCGGAGCAGCCCCAAGGCGCTCCCGCAGAAATCGACGGTGACATTACAGTCGGTCATCCAGGAGTGGAGCTTCGAGCGGCAACAGGACGCGTTGCGACGCGTGGCGGTCCGGCTCGGTCAGGCGCGGCTCAACACGCCGCCGGAGTTGCTCCGGCTGCTCGACGATTACCGCGCGACACTCCAGACCTACCTCTCCAAGCGCGCGACCGGTGTCGCACCCGTCCGGGGCCAGCCTTTTCCGAACGTGAACGGTTTCGCGCGCGAGGCCGCCCATCGCCTCGACACTCTGGATGCGGAGCGTGAAAATCTGCGTGCTGCGATTGAAGCCGCCAGGATTCCCGCAGTGACGAATCGCTGAAACATCCGGACTGACGCAGTCTGGCGTGCTCACAGAGGCCGGAGTGGTCCACTTGACACGACGCCTTCCCCATCCAATAGTGCGCCACCATGTTGACTGAGACCCCCTCGGAAAGTGCAAAGGAGCCGCCATCGGCATCGGCGTCCAGACACCTCAAGGAATTTCGCTCCGCCGGCCGCGGCTTCTGGGCCGATGTGCCGGATCACGATTGGAACGACTGGCGCTGGCAGCTTAAGAACCGCGTCACCACGCTCGCGCAGGTCGAAAAGTTCCTCCCCACGCTGACTCCCGATGAGCGCGCGGGCGTCGAGATGGCCACGCACAAGCTGGCGATGGCCATCACGCCGTATTTCTTCAACCTCATCGACCCCGCCGATGCGAACTGCCCGATCCGCTGGCAGGTCATTCCGCGCTCGGGCGAAGGCGATGTCGCGCCGTGGGAGACGAGCGATCCCGTCGGGGAAGATTCGCACTCGCCCGTGCCGGGCCTGGTGCATCGCTACCCGGACCGCGTGCTGTTCCTCGTCACGGATCGTTGCGCAGCGTATTGCCGGTACTGCACGCGCTCGCGCCTGGTGAGCAACGCCGCCGGCTACGATTTTCATCCTGAGTTCGACCGGCAGATCGCGTACATCGAACAACACACCGAAGTCCGCGACGTGCTGTTGAGCGGTGGCGACCCGCTGCTCTTCAGTGACGAGAAGCTGGAGTATCTGCTCGCGCGGTTGCGCCGCATCGAGCACGTCGAATTCCTCCGAATCGGAACGCGCATCCCGGTGTTTCTCCCGCAGCGCATCACGCCGGAGTTGTGCGCAATGCTCAAACAGTTTCATCCGCTGTTCGTCAGCATTCACTCGAATCACCCGCGTGAGCTGACCACCGAGGTGCGCGACGCCCTGGGCCGCCTGGCCGACGCCGGCATCCCGCTCGGCAACCAGTCGGTGCTTCTCAAGCACGTCAACGACAGCGTACTCGTGATGAAGTCGCTCGTGCAAAAGCTCCTCATGTGCCGCGTGAAACCGTATTACATCTACCAGTGCGACCTCATCGCCGGGTCGGCGCACTTGCGCACCAGCGTTCGCAAGGGATTGGAGATCATGCAGGCGTTGCGCGGACACACGAGCGGTTACGCGGTGCCGCAATACGTCATCGACGCGCCCGGCGGCGGCGGCAAGGTGCCGGTGAATCCGGAATACGTGCTCTGCAAAAACGCCGACCGCGTGGTGATCCGGAATTACGAAGGAAAAATTTTCGAATACCCGGAAGCCGTGGAGCCGGAGAAACCCGCGTCGCCGCAACCGGCGAAGGAGATGATCCAGGATTCGGAGTTATGCAAGTGTTGATCCTGTAGCGTCGGCGCTGCGCGCCGATATTGGCCCGCAGGGCCAAC
>DATDFH010000135.1:0-2341 GCA_036522715.1 Verrucomicrobiia bacterium | reverse complement strand
GCCCACTCCAGGCGGTTTCGAGTTTTCGTCGCAACTCGTGAAGTTCATCCGCGCGCAAAACGGTTTCGGCATCGGCGTCGCCGGTTTTCCTGAAGGCCACGTCGCGTGCAAGGAAGGCAAACACGCGGACTGGCAGCACTTGAAGGAGAAGGTCGAGGCCGGCGCGGACTTTGTGCTGACGCAATTGTTTTTTGACAATGCAGACTTCTTCGAGTTCCGCGATCACATGACCCGCAAGCTCGGCGTGAAGGCGCCGCTCGTGCCGGGTGTCGTCGCCATCCTGAGCGCAACGCAAATCAAAAAGTTCACGCAGATGTGCGGCGCGAAGATCCCGCCAGCGCTCGGCGCGAGGCTCGATCAGCTCGGCGGCGACGACACAGCCGCGGCCGAGTTCGGCATCGAATACGCCACGAAACAATGCGAGGAGTTGTTGCGCGCCGACGTGCCGGGGCTGCATTTCTACACGCTCAACAAGTCAAACTCGACCGTGCGGCTGTTGAAGAATCTTGGCTTGGCCTGACTGGGAGATGCGCGGTGGTGAATTCTGAACAAAAGCGTGGCGGGGGCTGTCTCTTGGTCTATAACTGCTGCTCGTGAAGTCCCGAGGTCTTGTCATTGCGTCCGTTTGTCTGAACCTTGCGCTGGCTGGGGTGGTGGTTTGGATCGCAAACACGCCGCCGCAGCCATCGGCGGCTGCTGACAACAGGGCGGCGGTTTCACCGACGGTGGCAACGACCTCCGCGAAAAGCACGGATATTTTCAGCGAGGCGGAAGCATCTCCTGTTCGCGCTGCCGCGGAAGCCACTCGGTTCAGTTGGCGCGCTGTCGAATCAGAGGATTACAAGCGTTACATCGCGAACCTGCGCGGCATCGAGTGCCCGGAGCAAACGATCCGCGACATCATCACGGCGGACGTGGACAAGCTATTCGCACCACGCTTCGCGGCGTTGCGTGAACCGGAGAAGGAGAACAAATGGTGGAAACAGAATTACGCCTGGGGTCGCGCCCGCGACAAGGAAAAGGAAAAACAGTACAAGGCGTTGAGCGACGAGCGCGACGCGTTGCTCAAGGAACTGCTCGCGATTGACCCGAAGAAGGAGCGCGACAAGGACAACTGGTGGGCCGAGCAGCGCGATCAGCAGTTGAGCTTTCTTCCCGAGGATAAGCGCGAACTGGCGCGCGCGGCGCAGGAGAAATTCGACGAAGAGCGGTCGGAAATTTACCGCAAAGCCGAGGGCTACATTGACGAGGAGACGCAGGGCGATTTGAAAAAGGTGCGCAAGAAAATGCTGGCGGAGATGGGCAAGTTCATGTCGCCGGAGGAAATCTTCGAATACGACCTGCGCACGTCGGATACGGCGTCGAACCTTAAGAACGAACTGACCACGCTCAAACCGACGGAGGAGGAGTTCCGCGCGATTTTCAAAGCCAAGCGCGACCAAGAGGACGCGCCGGCCACGGACGAGAGCACGAAACGCGACGCCGATTACTGGACGAAACGCCGCGAAGCGGAGAAGGGTGTGGACGCGAAGCTCAAGGAGTTGCTCGGCGACGATCGCTACACGGAATACAAGCGCAGCGGCGATTGGTCGTATCGGCAGCTCGCGCAGATGAGCGAGTTCCTAGGCTTCGAACCGTCTGCGGCGGGAAAGGTTTATGACATGAAGGCGGTCGTTGAGGACCAGTCGCGCAAAATTCAGCGGGACAAAGCGCTCACGCCTGAAGCCCGCAACGATGCGCTCCGGGCAATGCGCGCGGAAACGGAGAAGTCCATCGTCGAACTGATCGGCGAGCGGGGTTTCAAAGCTTACAAGCGGCAGGGCGGTTACTGGGTCAACAACATCGCGCCGCGCCCTTTCAACCTCTCGCGACCCGGACAATGAAGATTTCTCGCGTGCTCATTTTTTCGCTAGCGCTGAACGCGGGTTTGGCGGTTGCGGCGGTTTTTGTTTACCAGCGGCATGCCGCGCCGCCGGCCGAAAATAAAGCGCCGGAATCTCAAACCGAGAGCGCATCGCGTTCGCCTTCTCGCGCCCCAAAGAATAAACCGGTTGCCTCCGACTCCGCGTTCGTGCCTGCATCCGCCGCGCCGGAGAAGTTTACGTGGCGCGGACTCGAGTCGCCCGAATTCAAGGCTTACATCGCCAACTTGCGCGCGGTCGAATGTCCCGAGGAAACCATCCGCGACATCATCGTGGCGGCGGTGAACAAACTTTACGCGGCGAAACTCAAGGCGCTGAGCCACGATCGGCTGAAGGATTACAAGTATTGGGAGGCGAAGAACTGGTGGGAGGACGGCAGTCAGTTGATGTGGCGCAAGCAGCGCGAGCTGGAGAAGGAG
>DATDFH010000134.1:0-2303 GCA_036522715.1 Verrucomicrobiia bacterium | reverse complement strand
ACGATGGCCCCACGGATATTTCTGCTCGCGCTCGTAGGCGTAGAGCGAATTGAATTTCCCCGGCGCGTAGAACACATCCACCAGCCGCTGCGTCTGCCACCACTCGTAAGGATCGTATTTCTTTGCGATGTCCGTGTGGTCGCTTGTGCCCATGAAATCCAGCGCCGCCATGTCATAAGCGTAGCGGAAATGTTCGAGCACGCAGCCGTCGAAGCCCGTGCGGCAGTTTGAGAAATCCGTGTGCCGGTGCAGGTCGCCAAAGACCAGTGTGTATTTTTTCCCACCGAGGTTCCACGTGTGATGCTGCTCGCGCGGGCGGTCAGGTGTAGGCTGGTTCAGGTAAGGCTCGGGCTCTGCGAGCATGGCGACCTTCACGGCAGGTTCCTTGATCGGAGTGAACGCCGGTTCCAATTGCGCCAGAAAAACTCCCGCAACCAACACCAGCTTGGTCTCGCGTTTGTCACTCGCCCAACAGAGCAACATCCTCCCAGCGGCGTCGCGCGCGAGCGTGCAACGACGGTCCTGCCCAAACGAGCTGTCCGGAACCTCCATCGGCTGCGACCACGCCTTCGCCTTCGCGTCGTATTTCGTCACCGCAATCATCCAGCGGTTTTGGAAATAGAAGCGGTAGGCGATCCACGGATTTCCGTCGGCGTCGGTGGCGAGCGTCGGGAGATTGACGCAGACGGCGGTGCGCGGCGCGGGCTTTCCGTCGTCCGGCACGGGCACCTCGGTGAACTTCTCTGCCGCGATGTCGTAATGGCCGAGCAGAAAACGCTTCAGTCCATTGAGGCCGGTGTCGCCCTCGTGGCCACGCAACGGTTTGCCCCACTGCCGCCGCCCCCGTTCGGCCGCGATCCAAAGCCCGCTGCCATCCTTCGCCGCTGTGACGCTCGCGCGCGCCTCATATTCCGGCGAACTCGTGAGCTGATGTTCCTTCACCCGCCCGTCGAGGCCGACGTGCGCGAGATAGAGGTTGAATTCTCCACCGCGGGAGGAATCAAACACAACCCACGCGCCTTCCTTGCCGTCGAACGCCACACGCGGCTCCCAATTGCCGCCTTCGGGGTTGCTCACGGCAATTTCCTTCGACCACTTGCCGGATTTTGGATCGAGCCAGCGCGCGAAGATGTCGCCCTGGCCACGCCGCATCGATTGCCACACGACCCACACGCGACCCCTGTCGTCGGCGCCCGTGTCGGCAAACGTGTCGCTGCCGGCCGACTGAGCCAGTGTGATCGGCGGATCGAGTCTGCCACCGGCAAAGCGCCGCGCACGCAACGTGACCACGTTGCGCGCGTCCACCTGGCCCCAAAAACTCCACACCGCGCCCGAAGCATCACACGTGATCGCCGGCTGATGAATCACACCCGGCTCCGAGAGCGTCACAACGTTTTCCAATCCATTCCCTGTCTTGCGCGCGAGGCGTAACACGTCTGCCTTGCCATCATGTTCGATATAGGCGATCCACGCCGTGCCCGTCGCGTCGAGCGCCATCACGGGGAAATCACGATGGAAATTGGCGTCAGCGAGGGTCCATTGCGCCGCCGACGGGGACGGTCCAGCCGGCGTGACAGTCGCCGCGACTTTCGCGCCGGCCTTTTTCTTCGCCTTCTTGTCGGCGGCAGTTACGGCCACAGTTGCGCAAATCAGAACGACAGCGAGAGCGGTAAGGCGGATGCGGAAATGTTTCATTTCAGTTTGTTGAGTCGTTGCGAGTTCGCGGCGCGCAGATCTACTTCGCCGGGGTCAGCTTCATGTCCAGCGTCATGTCCACCGACCCGCGGTCCGACGTGAGGCGAGGAAGCACCCCGATGGCGTGCGAGGGGCCGGCGGCATCGGGACTGGTGCCGGGCGCGCTCAACGTGATTGCGGCCCGAAGCCCGTCCGAGGTCGCGATCGTTGGCGCGCTCAATAGGTTTACCCCCTGCTCCGCCGAAAGCAGTTTGATCAGCAAGCCGATCTGGTCCTTGCCGAGCGAGGTCAACTGTGAACTCTTGGCCGCGTCGCTGCGGATGTCGCCAAGGCCGACGCGTTCCCAAACCTCCTCTGGCGCATCCACCAATTGCGTGCGCACGAGCACCTGGCCGTTGGTGGCGGAAGAAAGGTCCGGCGTGACCAGCGCGAGCGCCCGCCGCCCCGGCCCGGAGGCCCAGCCGCCCGCGACGATGGTCTCGCCATTGCCCACGCGCGCAGTGAAGGACGTTGTGAATGCGGCGTTCGTCTCCGCGTCCGGCGGAGGCGGTGGTGCGACAGAAGCCGCCGGTGGCGTTTGCGCCAAGGATTTGTTCTCGTTGCGCAAC
>DATDFH010000133.1:0-9329 GCA_036522715.1 Verrucomicrobiia bacterium | reverse complement strand
CCCCACGCGGCGTCGCTCCTTCAGGCTTTCGCCCATTGAGAAAAATTCTCGACTGCTGCCACCCGTAGGTGTCTGGACCGTGTCTCAGTTCCAGTGAGGCTGGTCGTCCTCTCAGACCAGCTACCCGTCTTAGCCTTGGTGAGCCGTTACCTCACCAACTAGCTGATAGGCCGCGGGCTCATCTTGAAGTGTCAGGCCTTTCGGTCCCCAACTTCAATCATCAGGAGATGCCCCCCGATGATCACATCCGGTATTAGCTCGTCTTTCGACGAGTTATTCCGAGCTTCAAGGCAGATTACCCACGTGTTACGCACCCTTGCGCCACTCCGACTCCAGAATATTGCTACCCTGAAATCAGCGTTCGACTTGCATGTCTTATCCACGCCGCCAGCGTTCGTTCTGAGCCAGAATCAAACTCTCCGTATAAAAACGTTAGCTTGATCCTTACCCGGTTGTGAAACCGGGCAACTATCATATTTTGTTAAAACTCTCCCGGCTCATCGAGCTAACTCGTTGAGCCAGAAGGGGCTCTTACTTATCGCACATTTCAGTTTTCAAAGAGCGGCGGAACTTGCGTTCCAAAATCGTCTTTCGATTCAGGGGACAAAAAGCCCGAGCGCCGAAGTCTTCGACTTTCGGCATCTCGGTTCGTCCAAAATCGTGCCGTAGCTTTTACGTTTGCGTCGCTCCACTGTCAACAGTCTTTTTTCAAATCTTTCCTGACCGGCGCTTCTCGTAAAGAACGGGTGCGGAAAATATCACGAGCCGACCTTAGCGCAACAAGTTTTTTCCAAAAAGAACGCCTGGCAATCTACGAGAGAGTATTCTGGCCCGGTCACGGCAAGACTTTATCGACGTCAAATCCGGCAAAGAGATGGCGAGCGCTCTACCGAGCCCTCGAGCCTCGGTCGCGCTGCGCTCGCAATCGGACGCTCCCGGATCGGCACAGTGCGGTTCTCCGCAGTCCGTCACCGCTCAATTTCGCGGCCGGCGAGCACACGCTTAGTCGGCACGTAGTTTGCAATGAACTCGCGGCGGAACTCGCTGAAGGTACCCGCGGCTAGGCATTCGCGCGCGTCGGCGAGGATGCGCAGGAAAAGGTGGCTGTTGTGCAGGCTCACCAGCCGCAGGCCGAGGATTTCGTTCACATTGAGCAGATGGCGGACGTAGGCGCGCGTGTGGTTGCGGCAGGTGAAACAGTCGCAGCCCTCCTCCAGCGGCCGGAAGTCGGCCTTCCACGCGCCGCCCTTGATGCTGTAGGTGCCGCGCCGGGTGAAGGCGGTGCCGTTGCGGGCCACGCGCGTCGGCAGCACGCAGTCGAACATGTCCACGCCGCGCGCGATCAGCTCGATCATCTGCGCCGGCGTGCCCAGGCCCATCGCGTAACGCGCCTTGTCCGCCGGCAGATGCGGCTCGGTGTGCTCGATGGCCTTCATCATCTCCGGCTCGGGTTCGCCCACGCTCACGCCGCCGATGGCGTAACCGTCGAATTGCATCGCGACGAGTTGCTTCGCGCATTCCTCGCGCAACTCGGGGATGCCGCCGCCCTGCACGATGCCAAAGACGAGCTGGCCGGGCGCGCGCGGTTGCTCGCGGCATTCGGCGGCCCAACGGAGGGTGCGTTCGACGGCGTGCTTGACCTCGCGCGGCGGCGCGTGGTGCGGCGGGCAATCGTCGAAGACCATAGCGATGTCCGAGCCGAGCGTGCCCTGGATGGCCATGGATTCCTTGGGGCCGAGGAACAGCGGCGAGCCATCGAGGTGGGAGCGGAACTCGACGCCGTGGGGTTTGATCTTGCGAATCTTGGCGAGGCTGAAGACTTGGAAGCCGCCCGAATCGGTGAGGATCGGCCGCGGCCAGTTCATGAATTGGTGCAATCCGCCGGCGGCGTTGATGATGTCGAGACCGGGGCGGATGCTGAGGTGGTAGGTGTTGCCGAGGATGATCTGCGCGTCCATTTCGAGCAGCTCGCGAAGGTCGATGGCCTTGACGCTGGCCTGCGTGCCGACGGGCATGAAGACGGGGGTGTCGATCACGCCGCGCGTGGTGGTGAGCCGGCCGAGGCGCGCGCGCGAGTGCGGATCGGTTTTGAGCAGCTCGAACATCGGCGCGAGCTTCGGGCAGGTCGAAAGCGAAGGGAATCGGAAATTTTTCCACGACGCATGCGCGGTGTCATTTCTCTGGCAATGCGGCGGGGTGTGTGGCTAGACTGCGCCGTAAACTGGGCCACCATGAGAGGGGTAACAAATGGTTGCGGGAAACTTCCGCGGTCCACGCCGACGGGAGAAGGGGCCGGTATTCTTTTCGCCACGCGCTGGACGATCCGCTGGAAGACAGCGACCGAAGTGTGCGGCCGGCTGTCATGGCGATTCTGAGGAACAACCATTCTCCCCGTGCTAATTTTGCGTCATCAAAGTACAAAAGTTGACATGGCGAACTTGAAGCCAGTGGCGGAGTTGAGTCGCGGCGGACTTGCGTTGCTCATGTGCGTCTGCTGGCTCGCGCCGATGGGCCGCCCGTTACCGGCCGCGCAGAAGTCGTTTGACGAGTACGAGGTCAAGGCCGTGTTCCTGTTCAACTTTGTGCAGTTCGTCAAGTGGCCGGCCGCGGCTTTTGACAGAACCGACAGCCCGATCCGCATCGGCGTGCTGGGCGACGATCCCTTTGGCGCCGCGCTCGACAAGACCATCAAGGGCGAAAGTGTCGGCGGTCGAAAACTGATCGTCCAACGCTCGCGCCGGCCAGAGGATCTGAACCGTTGCCATCTCCTCTTCATCAGCGCGTCAGAAAAAAACCGCCTGCCCGAAATCCTGGCCGGCCTCAAGGGCGGGAGCGTTTTGACCGTCAGCGAGATCGACCAGTTCGCGCAGCGCGGCGGCGTGATCAACTTTTTCCTCGAAGGCAACCGGGTTCGATTTGAAATCAACCGTGACGAGGCCCAGCGCCGCGGGCTTGAGATCAGCGCGCAGTTGCTCAAGCTCGGCCGCGTAGTCAACACCGTCGCGCAAAAGGAGGGCGGCTGAGATGCGCTGGTTCCACAACCTGCCGATCCGGCGCAAGCTCACACTGATCATCCTGTTGACCAGCGGCCTGGCGCTGCTGCTGGCCTGCGCGGCGCTGGTTGCGGCTGAAATAATGAGCTTCCGCCAGTCGATGAAGCGCGACCTGACGGTGCTGGCCGACGTGCTCGCCAACAATTGCACCGCAGCCCTCTCCTTCAATGACCCGGCAAGCGCCACCGATACCCTCGCCGCCCTCAAGGCCCAGCAGCACATTGTCGTCGCCGGTCTGTACCTCGGCGATGGCATGCTCTTCGCGCAATACGTTCGTGAAGGCGACAAGTCCCAGCTTCCGGAAGTCAGCGGCGAACTTGGCAAGCCGCGCTTTGAGCGCGAGGGGCTGGTGCTCTCGCGACCGGTGATGTTGAATGGTAAACACCTCGGGACAATTTACCTGCGATCCGACCTCGACGAGATGTACGCGCGGCTCGGACTTTACGCGGCGGTGTTGGTGGCGGTGTTGCT
Source organism: Verrucomicrobiia bacterium (assembly GCA_036522715.1). GTDB lineage: Bacteria > Verrucomicrobiota > Verrucomicrobiia > Limisphaerales > JACQFS01 > DATDFH01. The sequence goes on along the minus strand of DATDFH010000133.1, from coordinate 5,805 downwards.
CGGTTCGCTGCTGCTCGCGCTCGCGCTCTCGGCGCGTTTGCAGCGGGTCATCTCCAAACCGATTCTCGCGCTGGCCGCCACTGCGAAGACGGTTGCCGCCGAGCAAGACTTTTCGTTGCGCGTCCGCAAGCACGGCGACGATGAACTTGGCGTGCTCACCGACGGCTTCAACCTGATGCTTGACGGCATCCAGGAACGCGATACACGTCTGCGCCAGGCGCAGGAGCAACTGGAGCGGCGCGTGCAGGAACGCACCGCTGAACTCGGCCAGGCCAACGCCGGGCTGCTGATTGAAATCGCCGAGCGCAAGCGGGCGGAGGAAGCCTTGCGCGCCAGCGAGGAGCGAACGCGGCTGATCGTGGATCAAGCCAACGACGCGTTCGTGGTAATGGACGCCGCAGGTCTCATCATCGATTGGAACCCGCAGGCCGAGGTCACATTCGGCTGGCCGCGCAATGAAGCAGTGGGCCGCAAGCTCGCCGATACCATCATCCCGCCCCAATTCCGCGACGCACATGTCCGCGGGCTTTCGCATTTTCTGGCGACCGGCGAAGGCCCCGTGCTCAACCACCGGATCGAGCTGACCGCCTTGCACCGCGACGGTCACGAGTTCCCCGTCGAGCTGACCATCAGCCCGATCAAGCTGGGAGGGAGTCACATTTTCAGCGCCTTCATCCACGACATCACCGAGCGCAAGCACGCGCAGGAAGCGCTCAAGGACTCCGAGGCGCTCTACCATTCACTGGTGGAATGTCTGCCGCTGAAAGTCCTGCGCAAAGATCTCGAAGGCCGCTTCACGTTTGCCAACTCGCTGTATTGCACCGAACTGGGCAAGACGCTTTCGGAGATCACCGGCAAGACCGCCTCCGATTTCATGCCCGCCGAACTCGCCGAGAAGTACGCGCGCGATGACCGGCTCGTCATGAATTCGGGCGAGTTGTTCGAGGACATCGAGGAGCACCTGAAGCCCAATGGCGAACGGCACTTCGTGCAGACGCTGAAGGCGCCCATCCACGACGCGCACGGCGCAGTGACGGGAATCCAGGTGATGTTCTGGGATGTCACCGAGCGCGAGACCGCCAAACAGGCGTTGCAAATGGCCAAGGACGCCGCCGAGGCCGCCAACCGTGCCAAGAGTGAATTCCTCGCCAACATGAGCCACGAGTTGCGCACACCACTCAACTCTGTCATCGGCTTCTCGAACATCCTCCTCAAGAACAAGGCCGCCAACCTCCGCCCGGAAGACATTTCCTTCCTCGAACGCATCGGCGCCAACGGCAAACATCTCCTCGCCCTGATCAACCAGATTCTCGACCTCTCGAAAATCGAGGCGCGCAAAGTGGAGTTGGAAATCACCTCGGTGTCCCTTGCCGCATTGGTGCCGGAGATTCTCGCGCAGTTCGAGGCCCAGCTCCGCGGACGCGACGTGCAACTCGTGGCCGAGCTGCCCGAACCGATGGCGCCCTTCCCGGCCGATGCCGGCAAGCTCAAGCAGGTCATCATCAATCTCGTCGGCAACGCGCTCAAGTTCACCGACCGCGGCAGCGTCACGGTCAAGGTGTCCGTCGATCCGGAAACACGCCGCCCGGTGCGCATTGACGTGCGCGACACCGGCATCGGCGTTCCGCCAAACAAAATCGCGGACATCTTCGAGGCCTTTCAACAGGCTGACACCGGCACCGAGCGCAAATACGGCGGCACCGGCCTTGGCCTCACAATTTCCCGCGCGCTCTGCCAGCTCATGGGCTACCGCATCCAACTCACGAGCGAAGTCGGCAAAGGCTCGACCTTCAGCGTCGTGATGCCGCCGCGCGCCGAACCGGTCACGCCTGCCGCTACGCCCGTCGCGCCAAGCGCGCCCGAACCGGCCGTGTCCGCGGTGGAAGTCCCTGCGCCGCCGACGCGCACGATGCAGCGGCTTGTACTGGTCATCGACGACGAGGCCGACTCGCGCATCCTGCTCACGAACCTGCTGGAGGAATGCGGTTCGCGGGTCATCACGGCGGACTCCGGCGAACAGGCGTTGCGCCGCGCCCGCGAAGTTCATCCCGACTTGATCCTGCTCGACCTGATGATGCCGCAGATGACCGGCTGGCAGGTCTTGCGCGCGTTCAAGGACGACCGGCAGTTGAGCGACATCCCGGTCGCGGTCGTCAGCATCGTCGCGCGGGAAAACCGCGGCACGCTTTACGGGGCGATGGACGTGTTGCAAAAGCCCGTTTCCCGCGAGGACATCCTGCACGTGCTGCGCGCCTGCCCGCGCCCGAAGATTCTCGTGGTCGATGACAACGAGATGGACCGGCAGATGATGATTCGCGCCCTCGAACCCGAAAGCGTCGAGGTGCGTACCGCCGCCAACGGCCGCGAAGCGCTCGAACTGCTCCCGCAATTTTCTCCCGACCTGATCCTCCTCGACCTGTTGATGCCGGAGATGGACGGCATGGCCTTTCTGGAGCAGTTGCGCAAAGAGCCGCGTTACGACCGCGTGCCTGTGTTCATCGTGACCGCCAAGGACCTGACCGAGGAAGAGCGCCGGCGGGTCAACGCGCAGGCGCAAGCCGTCCTGAAAAAAGCCGATGATCTAGTGAACGACCTCCGGCGCCTGGTCACTTCGAGCGTTCAGCCCGGTATCGCGCCAGCCGCCGTGCAAGCGGCGGGCACCGGCCCGGCTGCCACGCCGGAAAGGAGCGCGCCATGAGCGAGGAGAATTGCCTGGACCTCGAAGCGTTGGCCCGACTGCGGCGGTTTGGCAAGGGCGGCCAGTTCGTCCGTGAGATGATCGATCTCTTTCTCAGTTACGCTCCGACGAAGCTCGCCGAGGCCCAGAAGGGACTCGAAGCGGGCGACCTCCTCGCCATCGAGAAGGCCGTTCACCCGTTGAAGTCCGGCGCCGGCAACATCGGCGCGCGCGTCGTCCGCGATCTGGCCACGCAGATCGAGCGCCTCGCCGCGGCCAAACAAGGAGATGATCTCCCCGCCCTGTTGCACGAGCTCGATACCGCCTTCGCCGAAGTGAAGGTCCGGCTCGAAGCCGCCAAACAATCCGAGTCATGAACAAGATCGCCGTCATCGAAGACAATCCCGACAACCGGTTGCTGGTCCGCGTGATCCTCGAGGAACGGTTCGAGGTCCGCGAATACACCAGCGGCTTCGAGGCGCTGGCGGCCCTGCCCCAGGAAAAACCCGACCTCGTGCTGCTGGACATTTCATTGCCGGGAATGGACGGGACCGAGGTGCTGCGCAAGATTAGGACAGAACTTGCGCTGGCGGATCTGCCGGTCATCGCGTTGACCGCTCACGCCATGGCCGGCGACCGGGAGAAGTTCCTCGGCCTCGGTTTCAACGATTACGTGACGAAGCCGATCGTGGACGAGACGCTCCTGATCAACGCGATCGACCGGCTGCTCGGCCAGGCGCGAAAAGTCGGATGAAGAATCATGAACCCGCCCGGGAACAATACCGGAGGCGAGGGCGCGGCTTCCGCCACGCCCGACGCCTCGCCCGTCCGCGTCCTGCTCATCGAGGACAACCCGATCGACGCGCGGCTGATCGAGGTGATGCTCACCGAGGCGAACGACAGCGCCTTTGAGCTGGCGCGGGCCGAACGTCTGGCCGACGGTCTCGCGCGCCTGGGCAACGGCGATTTCCAGGCACTGCTGCTGGACCTTTCGCTGCCTGACAGCCACGGACTCGAAACCTTCACCCGCGCCCGCCGCCACGCGCCGCATCTGCCCATCATCGTGCTCAGCGGCTTGGACGATGAAACCGTTGCGCTCCATGCCGTGCGCGAGGGCGCACAGGATTATCTCGTCAAGGGCCACGTCGATGGCCATCTGCTCACGCGCGCAATCCGTTATGCGATCGAACGAAAACAGACCGCCGACCAACTGGCCCGTTACACCGACGAACTCCGTCAGCGCAACGCGCAGATGGAAGCCGACCTCGAGATGGCGCGCGAAGTCCAGCAGGGTTTCCTGCCCCAACAGTATCCGGCGTTCCCGAACCCTGCCGCTCCCGGCGAGAACATGCTCCGCTTCCTGCACCGCTACGTGCCGGCCGCGGCAGTCGGCGGTGATTTCTTCATCGTCCTGCCGCTCAGCGACACTGAGGCGGGCGTGTTTCTCTGCGACGTAATGGGGCACGGTCTGCGAGCGGCACTGGTCACCGCGATCCTGCGCGGGCTGGTCGAGCAACTCCGTTTCGTCGCCGGCGACGCGGGCCGCTTTCTCACCGAGATCAACCGCGCGCTGCGCACGATCCTACGTGAGCGCGATCATCCCATACTCGCGACGGCGTTTTACGTCGTCGTCGATCCGATCCGGGGCGAACTCCGCTTCGCCAGCGCAGGCCACCCCAGCCCGTGGCTGTTGCGTCCGGCCGGCCCGCTCGTGCAACCGCTCAACACGATCGATGCGCGGCATGGTCCGGCGCTTGGCCTGTTTTCGCGGGCGCTTTATCCCACGTGCCGCGCCCCGATCAGCGGCGGTGACCGGCTCCTGCTGTTCACCGACGGCCTTTACGAAATGCCGGGCGCCGACCAGCAGGACTACGGCGAAGAACGTTTGCTCGCGGCCGTGCAACGCCACATCCACATGCCGCCGGAAAAACTTTTCGACACGCTGCTCGACGATGTCCGCGCTTACGGCGGGCGCAACGAGTTCGACGACGACGTCTGTCTCGTGAGTGTGGAGATTCTCCGCACAACCTGACGACTCGGAGCCGGCAGACCCCGGCCGCCACCCGCACGACTTCTGTTGGCGGCGCTCCACAAGCCTCGCCTCCGCTTCCGTGGCAGATCAACTGCTCAACCTCGAACGATTCGGCTCCGTGCCCGCGCCAGCGCGCCCAAACGGAAAGGCCAACTTTGACAGGCAAACCAATCGAGCAACCAGTTGCTGCGCCGACCGCGCCGGACGCACCCGCGTTGGGTGTCCGGTTCGTGGACATGCGCGTCCGCATTTGAGCTATGGACCACGGCCACACCACACCGTCGCCAGCATACCCCGGCGCGCCGTCGCCCGCGTCCGCCTCCAAGCCGCTTCAGATCATCCATCTCGAACGCCGCCGCGAAGATTCGCTCGTGGTGCGCAACGCGCTCGAAGCCGAGGGCCTGCGTTGCGAAATCCTGCGCGTCGAGTCCCGCGACGAATTCCTGGCCGCCATCAAGGAGTGCCGCTTCGATCTCGTGGTGGCGGATTTTTTTGAACCCACACTCGAGGGACTTGAGTTGCTGCGCGTGGTGCGCGAGATCGCGCCTGAACTCCTGGTGATCTTTTTCGTTGCAGACATCAAACGCGAACTCTCCGACCAGGCTGCGCTCGCCGGCGCGGTGGGGATCGTCCTGAAGTTCGATCCGGTGCGGCTCGCCACGGCCGTCCTCGATGCCCTCGCGCTCAACCGCGTTCGCGCCGGGCAGATTTTTGAGCGTGTCACGCTCGGCGACACCGAACTCCGCCTGCGCAAGATCGCCAAGAGTCTCGGCCAGGCCTTTTGGTCGGTGGATGCGAGAACGGGCGAGTTGTTGTTTGCGAATGCCGAATTCAAGAGCCTGCTCGGCCTGCCGCCTCACCAACTCGCGCAACGACGCGTGAAACTCGTCGAGTTCGTCCACGCCGAGGACCGCGAGCGGGTGGCACAGGCGCTGGGAGTGGAGGCGCGCACCAGCGAATTCCAAACCGAGTTCCGGCTCGCCGGTGCCGATGGAGAAACACGTTGGGTGTGGGCACGGATGTTCCCGGTGCTGGAGCGTGGAACGCTGGTGCGCCTCGCGGGCACCTGCGAGGACATCACGCGTCGCAAAACCGA
>DATDFH010000132.1:0-2186 GCA_036522715.1 Verrucomicrobiia bacterium | reverse complement strand
AGGCGTCCGTGAAGCGCATCGCTCGCGTGGCGAAACGATCAATCGCCGGTGTCTCGTAGTATTTCGAGCCATACGCGCCGCAATCCATCCACCCCATGTCGTCCACGAGGAAGACGATGACGTTGGGTTTGCGATCGGCGGCGGAGACGTTCGCGCAAAGAAGGCAAAGGGATGCAAAGAGAAAAATGCCGGGCAATCGTTTCATAAGTAGTGTGCCCCTAGACTGCGCACAAGGCGGCGGGGTTTCAATGTCGCGCATTGTCCCAACGCGGTTAGCCGCTCTCGGGCAGAAATGTCGGCAACGTGATGCCACGCATCGGAGGCGCGTCGCCGAGGACGCTGAAGAGATGTGTCTCACGATTTCTTGCGCCCCATGCGTAGGCCTGTCGCACGAGGCCGGAACATCCGACCGGCAGCATCCAGACGACGCTCTTTCCACGAAAATGTTGATCCAGCATGCCGTGCACCAGCTCCTGCATCGTCGCCTCGTCTTCGGCGACGCCCTGCCCGAGAAGCTGGTCGCTCGGATGTGCCGAGGCGGCGAGGAATCCGGCGAGCCCGCCATCCGCCTTTTCGATCACCGCGAGGCGCCAGCCGCCGGATTTGTTTTCCGCGAAGAAACGGTAGTCCTTCTCTTTGCGGATGCCGTTGAGTCGAAATTCAAAATCCGCGATGGCGGGCACGTCCTTGAGCGTGGCCGCGCGGAGCCGCGAACTCGCGCCGCGCAATCCGCCGGCGGGGACATTGAGCGTGACAGCCTGGAGTGTCACCTGCGGCACGAAACCAAGCCGCGTGTAGAGCGAAAACGAATCGAGATTCATCGCGCTGGAGACGAGGCGCAGCGGTTTGCCACCAGCGATGCGGATGATCTCCTCCATCATGGCTCGTCCCACGCCGCGACCGAACGCCGTCGGATGCACGCTGACGACGCCTACGCCGACATGCGTCTCGCGTGGATGAAAGAACGCCGAACCAATGAGCGCGCCCGCTTCGTCCGTCGCCGCGAGGCAACAGCCGGGGTCAAGCGCCTCATAAACTTCACCCATCACACGGAACGGTTTCCAGTCCGTGCCGAAGCGATCCGTGTTCAATCGCGTGCGATGCCAGACATCGAGCGAAGTGTGAATCAGCTTCGCCAGCTCGTCGCGCTGGTGCGGTTGGAGACGCTCAAGCTTCACGCCGAAAGGGAATCAGTTTCTCGCCGGCTTGGCCTTCCAGTTTTCCAGCGCCTTCTTGAAGTTCGCCGTCTGTGGGTCGTCGGTCTTTTCCATGTGCGCGAGGAGCAGCGCGGCGAGGCGCTTGATCTCGGTCGCGTAGTTCGCATCAGCGATGGAATTGTTGCGCTCCGCAGTGTCGGTGAGTTCGTTGAAGAACATCAGCGGCTCGCCCACGCGCAGTTGCTTCACGCGGCCGGCGATGCGCGCGTCGGTTCTGCTAGCGGCCTGGAGCGCATTGAAGGTGAGGCCGTGCATGGCTTCGACCTTGAACCTCGCGCTCCCATCCGGCCACGCGTGGAACATCAGCGCCCAGTCCTTCGTGCGGATGCAACGCTGCGGCAGGCTCATGCCGCTGCTCACGGTGTTGACGTGCGTGATGACGTAATCGCGCGCGTCCTGCTTCTCGCCGCGCAGCAAAGGCAGCCACGAGCGGCCGTCCATGCCGTCGGGATGTTTCACCGCGAGCAGGTCGAGCAACGTCGGCATGATGTCCACGCTGCTGACAAATTCCTCGTGCGTGGCGGCGGCGGGCATTCCGGGCCATTTCAAAATCACCGCCGAATGCGTGCCGTTGAAATAGACCGTGGCCTTCGAGAACGGAAACGACATGCCGTGATCCGACATGAAGAGGACGATGGTGTCGTCCTCGTGGCCGCTGGCTTTGAGGGCGTCGAGAACGCCCTTGAGACACACGTCCACCTGCGCGACGGCGGTCCAGTATTGGGCCACCTCGGTGCGCACGGGCGGGATGTCCTCGAGAAAATCCGGCACGGTGATTTCCTGCGGCTTGTAAATGCGCGCCAGCCCGGCGGTCCTCGCGCCGGCGACCCGCTCCGGCTTGGCCTTTCGCTTCGCCTTGGCTTTCGGCGTCGTCGAATCACCTTCCTCCGCGTCGGCCGCGTTCGATCCGGGGAACGGCCGGTGCGGATACTGGATGTTCACGTTGATGAAAAACGGCTTCTTCGCGGC
>DATDFH010000131.1:0-10637 GCA_036522715.1 Verrucomicrobiia bacterium | reverse complement strand
AGCCCCGCTGCTCCAGCCAGTAGGCGGCGGGGAACTCGAAGCAAAGCCACTCGCCGCTGCCGAGCGACTGCGGGTTCTCGTAAATCTGCGCATATTTCGCGTAAGGCCGGTCGAAGCTCACCGCCACGTCGCGCGCGTGCGCGCCGCGCGGGTCGGTGTAGAGCGAGTAGGTGTCAGGCCATTTGTTGTAAGCCTGCCACGTATTGTCGCTGCACTGGAAAAGAATGTCCGCCTTGCGCGTGTCGCGGATGATGAAGACGACGTAGTTCTGCCAATAAGGTTTATCGGCGGCCTCGGCAATCGTCGTGAGCCGCCCGAGGTAAACACCGCTCGGCCAATCGGCGGGAATCTTCAGCGACGCGCTCGGTTCCCACTTGCATTCGCGCAGTCGCTTGGGACCGATCTCTGGATCGGGCTGCTTCTTTCCGTTTAACGGCCCAAGCGCGGTCATCAGTCGCGCGCCGCGTCCGCCGTAGTAACCGGTGCGGAAGATTTCGATGGTGACCTTCGCCGCCGGACTCGTGCTTACGAAAATATCGAGCGTCTCGCCGGCGAGGACGGATTGCTTCGAGCAATAGCCCTCAATGTTCGGTGCGCGAAAGCCGTTGGACTTGTCGAGCTTCACGCGGGTGAGCTGCCAGTCGAGAGCTCCTTCGCGCGCGTTCTCGCGCGGGATCTGCGACGGGCGGGCGTGAGCGGCCTTTACCGGTTCGGATGCGCAGCCCGCCGCGGCGCTGGCGAGCGTCGCGGTCGCGCCGGCCTTGATGAAATCGCGGCGGGTGAAAGTTGGGGCGGCGTGGTGATCGCGCATGACTGGAATCAGGCTGGTTGTAATTCTTCGACTGCGGATTGGCCAGCGTCCATTTAACGCGCGCCCAGATTCAGCGCGCGCGATTCGACAACTCGAAGTCGTCGAGGTAGATGACGCTCTTCGCCTTGGCGTCGCTGGAGAAGCCGAGCCAGTTGAGCTTCGTCCAGCCGGCGCTGCCCTGCTTCAGGCCTTCGAAGCGTTTAGGCGGCGGGCCCGGCAGCGTGACGGTGAGCGACCAGCCGCGCGCGGCATCGGCTCCGAGCGGCGATTCGATCTCAAGCCGCAGCCATTGGCCGGTCGGCACGGCGAGCAGTTCGCGTCCGCCAGCGCGAAGCTTGCCGTTCTCGATGCGCAGGCTTGGGCCGGTGAGATATTTTGCGCCGGCGGGCCACTCGCGCCAGTCGTGGCTGATAACCGCGCCCGGTTCGACGCGCACGGCGAAGGCGAAACGGCTCACGCCGTTGGCATGGTTGGGCCGCACATAGAGATGCGGCATGAAGCGCTGCGTGAAGTCCGGGGCATCGGCCAGCTTAAGGCTGTGCCTGCCGGTCGCGGCGGTCTCGTCCGTGACGACGATGGCGCGCTTCTTGTCGTCGCTCAACGTCCAGCGATGCGGCGCCGCGCCGGGCGCTGATCCTTCGAGACCATCCTTGAAGTGCATCGGCGCCGGAGGCGGAGGCACGGGCGGGAGTTCGAGCGGCGGATACTCGACGCTCTTCGCCAGCTTAACCCAAGCGGCATCGCCGTACACGCCGGCCCTGGTGAAGTCGAACGGTTTGAAACCAATCTTCTCCACGGGTGAGCCGGGCTTGAGCCGGAAGTCATCTTTCTCCGGCGCAACGAACAAAGGGTCGGCCATCAGCGAGCCGTAGTCCTTTCCGCTTTTTTGCCACGCGGCGAAATCCATTCCGGCAAAGTCGATCGGCTTGCCGCTCGCATCCCAGTAGAGGTCGTTCGCGAGCTTCACGTTGGCGTCCTTCCATTGGCCGTGGAAAAGGTGCGCACCCTCGGCGCCGTTCCAGTAAATGATGTTTCGCTCCAGCGTGAAGGACAGGTGCGGCTCAACGCGCGTGCGCTGGAGCTGCGCCTCGCGACTGAAGGCGAGGATGTTGTTGCGGACGATGTTCTCGCGGCCGTAATGCTGGTGGTAGCCGCCGGTCTTGGTGCGATAAACGAGGTTGTTCTCCATCACGATGCCAGTGCTGCCCTCGTCGTTGTAGAGGCCCCAACCGCCGTAGCTCCACGAGTAAACGTCGTGGATGACGTTGGCGTTGAGCGTGGTGCCCGGCGATGGGCCGAGCGTGTAGATGCCGCCCATGTCGCTGAGGTAACCCCAGCCGAGATGGTGAATGTGATTGGAGTCGATGTGATTTCTCGCGGCGAGGCTCTCGGCGTAACCCCAGCGCCAGCCGACGGAGACGCCGCTGTAAAACAGGTCGGCGATTTCATTGTGTGTCACCTGATTGTCGCCGCTCTGGCCGATCCACACACCCACCGCGCACGGGAAGAGGTAGCCGCCGTGGCGGATGATGTTGTTATCGACCGTGACGTGGCTCGTCCGCTCACCTTCCTTCGACGCGATGCCGGCTTCGCCAATGCGCACGCCGCCCGCGCCGAAGTCGTGGATGTGGCAGCGGCGGATCGTGTCGTCGCGGCAACCCTTGCGGAACCAGATCGCGTAGATGCCCGTGTGGGCGATCTCGCAGTCCTCAAGCGTCACGTGCCGCGCGCCGTCGGCGAGCACCGTGGCTTCGAGGAATGCGGCCGCTTGCGCGGGTTCGACGCCACTGCGGGGCGTGAGCCACTGCGAATGCTGAAACGAAAGTCCTATGAAGGTGAGGTGTTCGACGAATCTGCCATTCGCCGGATCGCCCTGAATAACGACGAATTTTTCAGCCATCGGCGCGATGACTTCAGCCGTAGTCATGTCTTCACCAGCACGGGGCAGGTACGAAAGTGTTCCGTCGCGGGCGAGGAACCATTCGCCCGGAGCGTCGAGCGCGGCGCGGTAGTTTTCGAGCAGGTAGCCGGTGTTGAGCGTCAGCGGGTTGTGCGGCTGCATCGGCGTCCCGGTCACCACCAGCGTTCCGGCGTCCGCGTCCGCGGCGTCGAGGAGGCGGCGCGTGTTATTCCATTTGTGGAACGCGAGAAGGTTCACGTCCCTCAACTCCGCCGCGCCCAAACCCGCGAGCGAGCGCACGTCCCCGGGCCGGACGGTAAAGGTCTGTCGCGCACGACGCTGGCCACCGGAAGCGAGCGGCTCCAATATCTCTTCGTCCGTGTCGACGAGGTAATGAAAGAACTTGTCGGGCGTCCGGGCACGGGTGGCGCGCTGGCCGTTGATCCAGATCTGCTCGAAGTACCATTTGCCTGCCCCCACCTCCGGCACGCGCGCAGTCCAGACGCCGCTCGCGCCACGCTGCCAGCCACTGATGCGTCGTCCACCGCTGAACACCGGTCGGGCACCGGGCGCAGCTTCGTAGCTGATCCAGGCATCCGTCGTGCCGCTGTCCGCCGGCTCGAACACAACCGGTGCCGTCAGGAAATACGCGCCGCCAGCCACGACGACGCGAAAGGATTCGCGCGATGACGCAGTAGCTCTCAGTTTCCGGATCGTGTCGCGCGCACCCGTGAGCGAGGCGAGCGGGCCATCGGAGCGCGCGGGGTTCGGGCGCTCGACGCGGCCGGACCATGCGTCGTTGCCATCCGGGGCGACGTGCAGCGTCAGCGCGTGGGTCCTCGCGGAGCCGACCAGCAACCAAACGCCGCAGATGACTCTCGCGATTGGACAGGACATCAAGCTCTTCACCGGTGACTGGACTGACGCCGCCGCGCGGCGGATCTTCACGCAAACCGGCGCCGCACCTTGCCATCCTGATGCCAAGAACGGGGGGTTGACCAACCAAGCGTTTCGAGACACGTTTTCACCCCTCAACTCCGCCCGATCGTTATGAAAGACGCGCGACGCCCTCATCACCGCTCGGCCTTCACGCTCATTGAACTGCTGGTGGTTATCGCAATCATCGCCATTCTGGCCAGCCTGCTGTTGCCGGCGCTGGCCAAGGCGAAGTCCAAGGCGCAACGCATCAAGTGCGTGAGCAATCTCCACGAGATCGCCATCGCGGCGAAAGCAAACACGCTCGACAACGACGGACAGTTCCCCGGCGAGCGCAATGCGATCAACTTCCGCACCGCCGGTAATCCGCCGGGCAAGGACACCTGGAGGTTCTTCGGCGCGATCAGCAACGAACTGGACAACCCCAAAGTGTGCGTCTGTCCATCAAGCCCGCAGAAATCCACCAACTACACCTTCCAGGGCTGGCGCGGCGGCGCGGAGCTTTCCTACTTCGCGAGCATCAACGTGACGGAAATCGAGCCGAACCAACTGCTCGTGGGCGATCGCAACCTCGGACCGGCCACGGCGAACCCGATTGCGCAGTACGCGGGCAACGTGACCCCGACGATTGGTGCCAACTTCTGGAACGTCGGCTGGACCCCGACCACTTTCCATCGAAGCGTGGGCAGCATCACCCTGAGCGACGGCAGTGTGCAGATGGTCGGCATGTCCGAATTTCAAAACCACCTGCGCTACTCGGGCGTGAACAATCTTCTTTCGATGCCCCAGTAACGCATGGCCTGACGCGTGTTCGCGGCGCCAGCTCAACTTTCCTCCCCGAAAACTCTCCGCTCTGCCCGACGCTTCTCGCTTGCCGCCGTCCGGCGCGCCGCTAAACACGAGCCATGTTGATGCTGCGCGAGAAGGTTCCGGCGGACTGGCTGCCCAAAATGCTCGCCAACCTTCCGGCCGTGCTGGTCGATCACGCGCATCTCGAACGCAAAGCCGCCACGACCGCCATCACGCTGGAGAAATACCGCGAGCTGTTCGAACGCGTCGATGAACTCAATGCGATCGCCATCGAGGAGCTGCAACATTTCCAGCTCGTGCTCGCGTTGCTGAAGCGGCGCGGGATTCCGTTCGGGCAGCCGATCCGCAGTCCTTGGATCGCCGGGTTGATGCACACCGTTCGTAACGGCACGCGCCAGCAGGCCATCGATCATTTGCTCTGCTGCGCGCTCATCGAGGGGCGGAGCTGCGAGAAGTTTCAAATGCTCGGCGAGGCGTTGCGCGGTCGCGACGATGAACTCGCGCAGTTCTACGCGAGCCTCGTCGAATCCGAGGGGAACCACTACGCCACCTACATCCTCATGGCCCGCGCCATTGACGACGCGGAGACGGAGCGAAGGCTGGACTTCTACCTCGACCTCGACGCGGAGTTGATCCGCAACCCGCACGCATTTCCCATTCTGCACTGAGCGTGCAGCAGTCGAGGTGACGAGGTGCACTTGTGGCCTCCTCCGGATCTGAAGAATGGCGCCGACCAACGTCAGCGGCTACGCAATCCTCGCCGTCAGTCCGCCATCAATCGTCACCGTGTCGCCCGTCATGTAGTCGTTCCTCACCAGCATCAGGATCACGTCGGCCACCTGGTCAGGCGTGCCGTCGCGGCGGAGCGGGATGCGCTGGTCGAGATTAAACTTCCGCTGCTCGGGCGTCATCTTCTCGTGGAACTTCGTCCACACCACGCCGGGGGCGACGCAGTTGACACGAATGTTATCGGCGGCGACTTCGCGGGCAAGCGCGCGGGTGAGTTGGGGAATTGCGCCCTTCACGGCCTGGTAGGCGAGGTTGCCGGCGATGGCGAGTTTGCCCGCCGTCGAGGAAATCAACACGATGGCGCCCGCCTTCCGCTGGCGCATGTGCGGGACGGCGGCGCGGCACAGGTAATAGATCGCGTGCATGTGGACGTCGAACGCCGTATGCCACGCTTCGGGCGTCACTTCGAGCAGGCCGCCCGGCACCGGGCCGCCCGCCGAGTGCACAAGCACATCGAGCGCACCGAGGCGGTTGACGGTTTCCTCGACCGCGCGCGTGCAGTCCGCGGGCTTGGCGCAATCGGCGAGGATCAGTTCGCAGCGGCGGCCGAGCGCTTCGACGGCACGCTTCGTCGCCTTCGCATCGTCATCGTCGCGCCGGCCAACGATGGCCACATCAGCCCCGTCCTTCGCCATCGCGATGGCCGTGGCCGCGCCGATGCCCTTGGTTCCGCCCGTGATCAAACCGACTTTGCCGTTGAGTTGCATGGTTCGTTTTGGATTCGCGGCGCCAGTCCACGCGCCCGGCGAACGCGCGTCAAAGCGAAAATGGGAGCAGGTGAGTCAATTGTTGAACCCAGTAGCCGTTCGACGCCTCACGCGCCGAGCGCCGCACGGATACGTTTGACCAGGCTGTTGTCCGGGCTGCCGGAACCGCGCAGGTAGAACACACTCGCGGCGAGGTATCGGTCCCGGACGGCGGGCGCGACGTGATAATAATCTTCCAGCGCGGCGGAGCTGAACTTGTAGTCGTGCGAATCGGTGCCTTTGAGAAAGAGGAAGCGCCGCGCGGCGTTGATGAACGGCCGTGCGCCCGCACCGGACTGGAGATGGGCGAGCGTCTTCTGCGCGGCCACGAGTTTGTTGCGGCTGATGTCGGCGAAGATTTCATCCACGATGGCGGCCCCGGCTTCCGTCGGGGCGAGCGGTTCCAACTCGTCGATGCGCGGGCCGGATTTCGCATCCAATCCAAAGGCAGTCTGGCGAAAGAGCGAGAGGAACGCGGCATTCTGGAGCAGGAGCAACCGGCGCGTCTCGTCATTGCCGCTGTGATGGAAAGCGTAATGCAGCGCGTTGCTGGAGGTCACCGAGTGCAGCGTCACGATGCCGGGCCGGCGCATCAACATCTCGCCGGCGAACTCGAAGTATGCATCGTAAAGCGACGCCGGGCTGACGCCGCGATTGAGCAGCTCGACAACTTTGTCACACGCCGCGTTCTCATCGGCCTCGCGCAAGGTGCGAAGCATTTCGCCCGTGGCCTCCGCGTCGCGTTTGCCCGCGAGCCAGTCGGCGCGGATTTTCCTGGCCAACGTGAGGTTCCGCCGCCACGGACGGTCGGGCGCGAGGTCGTTCTTCGCCGGGTTGGCGCCGCGACCGCGTTCCAGCAGCGCGTAGGCGAGCGAGCGCAGCACCGGCTCGGCGTGATTCCAGCCGATGGCTTGCAGCGTGCGCCAACTGTTCGCCACGTAAATCGCCTTGTGGCCGATGTCGCGGAAGTCGCGCGCGCCGTAGCGGGCGAACAACTCGAAAAGTTCCTCGGCGCCGGCGGTGCGCGCCAGCCCCGCGATGGCCGCGTCGGCGACCGGTTCGTCCCAGTTGTCCATCGCCTCGGTGAAGGCGGCGCGGGCCTTGTGGGCGGGTGGGACCGCGTGCTCGTCCACGGGGGCCATGGTCCAATCGCCTTCCTGCACATCGCGCGCCTGCGAGCTTTTGAACTGGTCCAGCGCCCAGAAGATCGGCAGCCAGCGGTCGGTGTCGGGTGAATCGAGACTGGCGAGATGCGCGGAGTTGACGACAAGCACGGCGTGGAATTTGAAGCCCACCGGGCGCGGCTGGATGTTGCGCACGCCGGCCAGCAACAGCGCGGCGAGCACTTCGCGATAACTCAATCCCCGCCGGACGCGCACGGCGATTTCCTCGATCAACTTGTTGCGCGGCGTGTCTTCCAGCAGGCGGACGAGCGGCTCGATTTCGGGATCGAGTTGCACCATCGCCGCGCCAGATTTCGCCTCCGCGGCTGAGATGCGCGGCAGGCGGTTCAAGAAGTTCAGTTGGTCCGCGGCGAGCAGGCCCGCGCCGGCGCCAGTGGATCGCAGAAAGGTCCGTCGCGAGAGAGGCAGGTTTATGGCGCTCATGTCCGGCAAGGTTCAGCCCGAACATCGCGCAGCGACGCTGAAGCGACAAGCGCGGTCTTCGCATCAGCCGTTGAAAGTAACGCACACCGGGCGTAGGTTGCCGCGCACTCGGGACGCGTTTATGAAAACGAATGTGTGGCCTGGTTGGTGGCTGTTGTCGGCGGCGGTGGCGATTTCAATTCTGGGCGGACTCGTGGCGGGCACGAGCAGGGAGACGCTGCCGAGCGGCAGCGGGGAACTGGCAGCCGCCACCGAGCTTTCCGCCCAGCCGGTTTTGGCGGCCGATTCCGAAGTCAAACCGGGCGCAGGCCCGGCCGTGGTTTCGGCCGCCGCCGCTGAAGTTCCCTTTCCCGCCGCCGTCGCCACCGCTCCGCACCTGCCGGAGCCAGGCTACCTGACCCGCGCGATGGAGGACGTTCTCAAGCTCTCGCAGTCTGGCATCGGCGAAGAACTGCTGACCACGTACGTCGAGAGCCTGCGCTCGGCATCGTTCCCGAGCCCGGACGAAATTGCCTACCTTCACGATCGCGGCGTGCCGGACCGTGTCATTGCCACAATAGTGCGCAAGGCGTCGAAGCCGGACGATACGGTTTCGACTCCGCCGGGGCCGGCACCCGCGACCACTTACACCGTGCCGCCGGTGCCGGCGACCGTGATCAATAATTACGTGGAACCCGCCCCGGTCTATGTGCAGCCAGCGCCCGTTTGTGTGCCTCCCGCGCCGGCGTATTTCGCGCCGACGGTGGTGAGCTTCGGCAGCCATTATGGAGGCTGGTTCGGCGGACATCGGCCGGGTTACTACGGGTCGTACGGTTCGCGATACAACTATTACGGCCGGTCGTACGGCAGTTTCGGCATAGGCTTCAATACCGCTCCGAGTTTCGGTTATCCCAGCCGGGTGAATTACGGTTACGGGCGCATTTGCCTGTGACGCGTCACGGCTTGAGGAACTCGCCGCGCTTCGCTTTCTCGTCCAACTCGCTCAACTTGAGCCGCACGCTGACGATGTAGGCCAACTCATCCTTGGTCCAATGCCCGTAAGTCGTCGTGACGATCGTGCCGTCGGGCAGCACCTCCACCGGCGGATACGCGCAATCGGCGCCCTTCGTGTTGTGCATGAGCCGCACGCGATACTGACCCTCGGCGCCCTTCACGATGTCCTCGTAACGGCCAACCCACGCGACCCAATCGCCCTTCGTCGGGCTGACGTGCGTGGTGTCGCGAAAGGAAATGAACAGCCGCCCGTCCGGCGCGTACTTCGCCGTGTGGCGGTCACCGGTCAGCGCGGCGGGCAATTCGCGCGGCTCGGTCCACGTGAGCCCCTCGTCGTTGCTGAAGATGGCGAACGAATTGTATTTGCGGCTGTTCTCGCGGAGCAGCACGGCGATCTGCTTGCCATCGGGCGAACGCAGCACGCCCGGCTCGCAGAGGTTCGCGTCCGGCAAACTGGCGATAGGTGCAGGCACACTCCACGTCAGCCCGCCGTCCTTCGAGAGCGTGGTGTAAACCCAGAAGCGCCAGGGCTTCGCCGTCGCCGAGGTGTAATCGCTGTGCGGCGTCTTCACGCGATATTTTTCCTCGCTGCCGCCGCGGATGAAGCGCCCGTCGTCGTGGAAGAATGCGAGGTAATACCCGGGCGTCTTGAGGCCGATCACCGTCGCCATCGTCACCACGCCGCCGAAATCGCCGATGGGTTTCAACTCGCTCCAATTCGCGCCGTCGTCCTCAGTGACCGCCATGCGGATGGGGTACAGGCCGCTGAACATGATGATGCGTTTCTTGCCCGCCGCATCCACGACGCGGTGCATCGTGGGCACTTCGAGCGAAGTGACCCAGTTGGCGGGCGTAGGCAGGCGCTCGCTCCAGGTTTTGCCGGCGTCCGTGCTGCGCTTGTAAACGATCGCGCCGCGGCCGTGGCCTTTGGGATAGACGATCAGCATCGTCTTGTTGTCTTCGAGCAGCACCGTCGTCGGATGCCCAAGGTATTGCCCGGCCTCGCGGTCCACGATCACCTGCCGCTGCGTTTCGCCGGCGAGGTCGATGGTCGGGATGGTGTAAGCGGTCGGCTGCTTCGTCTTGAGGTTGGTCGCGGGCGCGAGCTTGGACGCCGCGTTGGTCGAAAGCGTCGCGGCGAGAACGAGAGCGGGAATCAGGTTGGTGATACGCATACGAGGAATGAGTTCGCGGCGATTAGATGCGCGGTTGCCCGCGACGCTCAACCAAATTCCAGCCCCGGCGTGCGCCGACATCGGAGTTGTCTTGGCCGAGGCGAGCGTCTAGCTTCCGCCCGTGGCCGAGATTCCCAAGAATCCCAACGCGCTGCGGATGATCAAGTGCTACTTCTGCGGGGCCAGCAACTTCGTCCCGCCCGAGTATCCCCCCGGCTCGCAGATGCCTTGCTCCAAGTGCGGCAAGGAAATCCTCGTGCCCTTCATGCTCCGGTCGTTCGAGCTGCGGCAGGCCATCGCCTCGGGCGGCATGGGCACGGTCTATCGCTCCTACGACACGGTGCTCCAGCGCGAGGTGGCGGTGAAGTTGATGAGTCCCGAACTGGCCAAGGATCCCAAGAAGCTCGACGAGTTTTATCGCGAGGCCAAGGCCATCGCCGCGCTGAACCACCCGCACATCATCCAGGTTTTCTTCTTCGGCGAAGTCGAAGGGCAGAATTTCATCGCGATGGAGATCGCCGACCACGGCAGTCTTGACGACCGCATCACGAAGCAGGGCAAGGTCAGCGAAGCCGATGCGCTGGACGTCGGCATCAAGATTGCCACCGCGCTGGACTACGCGCTCGAACAGGACCTCCTCCACCGCGACATCAAGCCGGCCAACATCCTTTTCAACGCCGCCGGCGAACCCAAGCTGGTGGACTGGGGTTTGGCCACCAAGACCGGCGCGGCGACCGGCTGGGGCAGCGGCGAAATCTGGGGCACGCCCGAGTACGTCGCGCCGGAAAAAGTACGCCGCGAGGGCGAAACCTTCCACGCGGACATGTATTCGCTGGCCGCGACCGTTTACGAGGCACTCACCGGCCAGGT
>DATDFH010000130.1:0-3345 GCA_036522715.1 Verrucomicrobiia bacterium | reverse complement strand
GTTCATCGACGCGCTCTTCATCGTGGTCTATCTGGTGATGTGAAATGAACGAAGCCACTCAAGTCGCCGTGCCGCCGATTGAAATGCACGCGCTCGCCGCCGCGCACGAACAGGCGCCCGGCGTGCCCGCCATCGAGGACGTGAACTGGCGCGTGGGCGCGGGCGAGTTCTGGGTCGTGGGCGGGCTGCACCATTCGGGCAAGAGCGTGTTGCTCACCGCGGCGGCAGGAATCAACCGCCCCTTGCGCGGACAATTGCGGCTCTTCGGCGCCGAACCGGAGGCGCTCCATGAAGACGAACTGTTCCGTCATTTGCTCCGCATCGGCCTCGTGTTTGAAAACGACGGCCGGCTGTTCACCCGGATGACCGTCGCTGAGAACGTCGCGCTGCCCCTGCTCTATCACGCCAACGGCAACGACGTCGGCGCCGAGACGCAGGTGCGCGCGGTGCTTGAAGCGACCGCGCTGCTTGATTTTGCCGACACGCCCGCCGCCAGCCTGCCGCGCCATCTCCGCCAGCGCGTCGGCCTCGCCCGCGCGCTCGCGCTCTCCCCCGAGGTGCTGCTCGTGGACAATCCGCTCTCGCGCCTGCCGCTGCGCGAGGCCGGTTGGTGGCTGGGTTTTCTCCGCCAGCTCGCCGCTGGCCACTCGATCACGGGCCGCCGTCCAATGACCATCGTCGCCACTGCCGACGAGTTGCGCCCGTGGTGCGATTGCGCCCAACACTTTGCCGTGCTCGATCAACGCCGGCTCAAGGTCCTTGGCGCCCGGCACGAACTCGAAGCCTGCGGCGAACCGCTCATCCGTGAACTGCTGACCGCATGAATCTGCGCGCACACTTTTCCTTCATCCCTCGTCCCTCATCCTTCATCCTTCGCCGCGCATGGCTTTGAACGACCTTACTCCGCAACTGCGCACGCGCCTGAGCAAAGTCGAGCGCGTCGTTGGCATTTTCGTCACCGTGGCGACGCTGCTGCTGTTGAGCGGATTCTTCTATTACCTCTGGCACACCGCGCAACGGAAGGGCTGGTTCAAGACCAAGCTGCCCTACTACACCTACGTCGATACTGGCGTCGGCCTGAAGGTGGGCGACGCGGTCAAGCTGATGGGCTTCAACGTCGGCGAGATCACCCAGATCGAAGCCATGCCGCCGGATTCGCCCAACGACGTCATCGTGCGCTTCGTCATCAGCGAGCCGCACTACGGCTACATCTGGAACGATTCGAAGGTGAAGATCGCCGCCACGGATTTTCTTGGCGGCCGTTCCCTCGAAGTCACCAAGGGCGGCACCTCCGGCGAAACCAACAAACTGGCCGCCACTTTCCATGACGAGAAGCGCGGCCAAAAACGCGTCGCCACCGAAATCTGGGATCAGGAACGCGACGGCGGCGGCCGGCCGTTCTTCGATCGGCCCGGCAAATTCAAACCGTGGGACGGCAAGGAAGCTTACTGGCTCGAAATGGACGAAGCCCCCGCCCTTACCGAACGCCTCGACAAGATCGTGAAGAAGGCCGAGGACGCCCTGCCCAACATCCTCGCGCTGACCAACCGCCTCCAGCTCGTCCTCGACAACGCCGCCGGCCTGACCTCAAACCTCAACACGACCATCGTCGGCGCACAGCCCGTGGTCACGAATCTCCAAACCATCACCGCCAACATCCGCGACCCGAAGGGTTCCCTCGGCGAGTGGCTGATCCCCACCAACGTGAACGCGCAACTCCAGTCCGTG
Source organism: Verrucomicrobiia bacterium (assembly GCA_036522715.1). Classification (GTDB taxonomy): domain Bacteria; phylum Verrucomicrobiota; class Verrucomicrobiia; order Limisphaerales; family JACQFS01; genus DATDFH01. Next base: position 1,617 of record DATDFH010000130.1, on the reverse strand, counting down.
CTCGCCGAACTGGATCAGACCCTTGCCATCGCGCGCCGCACCGTGGACCACACCGACACGAACCTGATGACCACGCTCTTGAACCTGAACCTCACGCTGGTCAACCTCGCCAACATGACGAGCAACCTCCACGTGCAGGTCGAACAGAACACCAACCTCGTCAGCAGCATCAACAACGCGATCATCCAGGCCGACACCTTCCTGCAAGGCTTGAAGCGCCACTGGCTGCTTCGCTCGGCGTTCAAGGAGAAGAAGACCAACGCCCCCGCCGCGCCCACTCCGGCGGCACGCAGCGGCAGCGAGTCGATCTATCCCGGACGCCGACCGTGAAGTTCGTTGACCGCGTCTTCGAACAGCGAAGCGGATCCGACCGCGAACACCAGTGGCGCGGTGGTGATGCCGGAAGTCTTACAAAAGAATTTGCCGCGCCTCTCACCTCGGCCGGGCCAGCAGTTTCTCGACGCCGTCGCGGTAGGTGCGGCTCATGTTCAGCCGCGTGCCGTCGCGGAGGATGACGGCGTAGTCACCGTAGAAAAGGGATTGCAGTTCCTTCACGCGGTCGAGGTTCACCACGGCGGAGCGGCTGATGCGGAGAAACCTTCCCGCGGGCAACTGGCCTTCGAGCGCGGTGAGCGTGTCGCGCACCAAATGCTTCGTGCCGACGGTGTGCACGTGGACGTAGTTGCCGTCGGCCTCCAGCCATTCGATATCCGCCGGGCGCACGAAGATGATGCGGCCATCCACTTTGAAGACCAATCGCTCGGCCGCGCGCGCGCCGGATCGAAGCTGTTCGAGCAGCGCGAGCAATTGGGGATCGGCTGCCGCACCACTGCCATTGCGAACACGCGCGCGCAGATGACGCAGCGTGCGTCGAAAGCGCTCCTTGTCGAAGGGCTTGAGCAGGTAATCGAGCGCGTGAACCTCGAAGGCCTGTAGCGCGTATTGATCATACGCGGTGACGAAGACGACGGGCGGCAGCGCCTCAACGCCGATTTGCGCGCACACCTCGAAGCCGTTGAGTCGAGGCATCTGAACGTCGAGGAACACGACGTCGGGTTTGTCCTTCTGGATCGCCGCGACGGCCTGGCGGCCGTTGGCGCATTCGCCGATGATTGAGAAATCCTTCTCCCCCGCGAGCATCTGACGCAGCCGCGTGCGCGCGGGCGCTTCGTCATCGACGAGCAGGACGCGGATGGCGGGGTCAGCCGGCATGGAGTGGTGCGGCCACGGCGGCATTTGCGCGGAACGGGATGGCGATGCGCACCTCCAACCCGCCACTGGAGCCGTTGCGGAGTTCGAACTGGTGGTCGCCGGCGTAAAGATGCGCGAGGCGCGAGCGGGTGTTGCCGAGGCCAATGCCCTCACGCACGGGCGAAGGAGGGTCGTTGGGGAGACCGTTGCCGTTGTCAGCGACGATGAGTTCGAGCCGGCCGTCGGCGCGCCGGGCCTGGATGGCGATGTGGCCGCCTTCCTCGCGCGGTTCGATGCCGTGGCGGATGGCGTTCTCGACGAGCGGCTGGAGGATGAGCCACGGCACAAGCGCGTCACGCGCGAACGGTTCAACGGCGAAGTCCACCTTGAGGCGCTCGTCGAAGCGGGCCTGTTCGATTTCGAGGT
>DATDFH010000129.1:0-8244 GCA_036522715.1 Verrucomicrobiia bacterium | reverse complement strand
GATTGCCGCGTGCGATGAATGTTGCGGAGCGCAGCGTTCACTCGGCCAGTAGTTCGAGAAGACTGATCCCGTTGTTGGCCAGGTCCCAGCGGCCGCGGCGTTTGGTCACGAGCTTGCGGCACGGGTGCTGCGCAGCCTCGGCGTCGTTCACTGCGAGGAGTTGGAAACGCGCCTTGCTCTTGATCTCGGACGCCGCTCGCGGCACGAGGCGGACGGGCGCGCCCGCGTAGTCGATCGAAACTTCATAGCCCGCCACGCCTTCTTTCTCGGCGGCGGGGTTGCGTTGCACGAGCGCCGGATAACGGCTGGCGAACGGCAGGCTCGCATCGCGCACCAGCACCCGGCACAGGGGGGTCTCGTTGCGAACAAAACGAGCAAGGTTGAAATCCTTTCCCTCCTTCGCCTCCGCCAGAAAGATCAGGCACGGGTCGAGGCCGGCAAGGTTGTGGCCGTTCCAGACGCCGTGGTCGTTGCGCTCGTTCGGGAAATGCTTCTTGTACCAGTCAGCGAAATGGTCGCTGAGCAGCAGGTTCAACTCGAAGTGAACATGGGCGCGGTCACGCGAGATGCCTTCACGGGTGTTGGTGGTGCGACCCATGGTGGCGACAGTTTCGCCGGACTTCACGGCGGCGCCCGGTTTGAGGTCGGCGCGAATTTCGCGCAGGTGCGCGTAGAGCGAATAAATCTCCAGGCCCTCGATGCGATGGCGAAGGATGAGGTACTTGCCGTAGTTGGAGAGTGACTGCTTGGTGTTGAAATAAGCGACCGTCCCGTCGGCGGTTGCGAGGACGGGGTCGGTCGGCTCGCCGCGCTTGTCGCGCTGAAGGCATTTGATATCGATTCCTTCGTGGAGTTGCGCGCCGCCACCGCGCACGCAGCCGAACATCCCGCTGGTCCACGGCTTTCCCGTGGTGCCGACGAAAAACTTCTCCTCCGCGCCGGGCGTGAAGAGGTGGCGATTGGCCGTGGGAAGTTGGAAGGGTTGCGCGGCGAGTGACGTGACGAACAGGAACAGCGGCGCAATCCTCAACGTCGGCGACTTCACAGGCTAGATGTTGGAGGCCTTCTTGAGCTTCGCGGCGGCGTTGTTGAGACCGCGGACAATGCGCTCGGCTTCCTCGCGCGTCGCGTCGGGCGTGAAGGTGAGGACGCCGTCGGCGATGTGCTGCGTGATCACGGGCGCGCCGAGCCAGCGCGGTTCGGGGAACTGGCAGCCGACGGCGAGGCGCCGGCCCTTGTTGCTGCCGGTGACGCCCTCAAGCAGCGCCCGACCGGTCGGGTTGAACTGAATCCGGATGACGTGGCTGCCGAGGCTGTCCTCGACCCACGCGCGCTCCACATACGTCTCGTCGAGGAAAGGAGCACGATCGACGTTCACGAAGACCGGACGTTCACGGAAGATCGGCACGGGCGTGTTCCGTCCGGTGTTATCGGCGTTCACTTCGAGATGGATGCGGATGGTGCTGAGTTCGCGGGAGTGTTTGCGCTCCTCCGGGGATTTGCAGGCGCTGACGAGGACGAGCGCGCCCATCAGCAAATAGATGTTGATGCAGCGTGGGGCAAACTTCATAGTCGAGCGCGATTCGTCCGAGCCACGAAATAATTTAGAGAGCTATGGGCAAGCAATACAACAAAATCGAAAAACGCCGCCGCCGGTTGAGCTACCTCAAACGCAAGCACACCGCGGTGAAGTCCAAGAAGAAGACCACAGCCGCCGCGTAAGCGGCCGCGATTTCCGTTAAGCCACCCGATGAGGGTGGCTTTTTTGTTTTCGTCGATGCGTGGTGATCGGAGACGGGATTTTTTTTCAGACCAGGGCGGAGAACTTGTTCACCACAGCTTTTCTCGTCGTGATTTCGCGGTGAATAATTTCGCGGCGCAGCTTCGCGTTCGCTTGCAAACATTGGACGAAAGTGAATTCGAGGTCTGCGCCAGTTGGTGAGATTTGGTGAACAACCTGTGGACAAGAAACCGTTTACGCCTCCGAATATTTTGATACGATGACACCAGTTCATTGAAAGAACTGCGTTGCAGAAAGCGGACGAAAGAAAGTGGACGGTGACGCAGGGATAATCCCAGGTGACTGGGGAAAGGTTGGGACAGGCTGGTTGGCCCAACCCCTCGAAGTCCGGGCCGCAAGGTTCGGAGACTGGAGGCAGGATTCACCAGTTCCTCTGGCGGGTGTCGCAGCCCGCCGTAATGCGAATGAGGAACTTGGCGGTTAGGAGCGATGAGAAACCGCTCCGAGCCGGGTCAAGTAACCGAGGCAGGTTTCGAGCCTTGGTGAATCGCAGTTACCCAGAGGGTATCCGGTTGCTACTGTGCGCCAGCACGGGACGGGCGACTCTGGCGGTTCCGCGAAAGCGGGATCGGCCAAACGAAAGACGCTGAAAGGCGGGACAAAGTGAGCGCGCGAACCGGGGAGGACACGAGGTCTCGGCAGGACCCGTGAAAACCTTCCGAAACGTCGGCGATGTTACAAACGACACCGCTGGCTTGTGAGCGAAAGGCAACCTGAGAGTTAAGAGGCGAGACCCGTGGCACCGGGCCAACGCGCGGCCAGCAGCCGTGGCCGACCCGGAGCTAAGTGGTCAAGACGCGGAACGAAAATCATAAACGTGTCTTGACCTGGTTCGCAGGCTGGTGGCGCAACCATCAGTCCAAGCGGGCTAAAAAGCCTCACTCAACAATTCAGCGTCGCAAGACGCTGGACGGCCCTGCTACGAGGCCGATAACTCCGCTTGCCGTGGAGAATGGCGTCGGGAAGCTGACAGCCCCCGCAAGGGTGTGCGCCCAATGTCAGCGCGGGAAAGAGAGTGTGGCGAGCTCCCATCCCCCGATTTCCCCGTCCGGGCGAAAGCCTGGGCGGGGTTTTCGTTTTTTTATGTGGTGGCGTCTCTCGGTAGGTCGCTCGTCCTCTAACTCTTTCTCATGCTCATTCTCTTACTCTTCTTTCCGCGTCAGTCCGGCGCTTCTTACACGGCGAAAGAGAGCATAAGTCGGAGAACGAGCAAGAGTAAGAACGTCGGTGCGTGCAGTGTGATCCAGCCGGCGATGAAACTCGGCGGACTCTGAAAAAATCCTTGCGCCCCTCCCCGCTTTCCCCGCATAACGGCGCGGTCGCAGCTTCAGCAACGAATACAACACACTCGGAGTTTTTATGGGCCGCATCTACAAAGACATCGTCGAAACCGTCGGCAATACGCCACTCGTCCGCCTCAACCGCATCCCCGCCAGCCTCGGCGTCGATGCCTCGACCCAGATCCTGCTCAAGTGCGAGTTCTTCAATCCGCTCGGCAGTGTCAAGGACCGCATCGGCATGTCGATGATCGACGACGCCGAGAAGCGCGGCGTGCTCAAAAAGGACACCGTCATCATCGAGCCGACCAGCGGCAACACCGGCATCGCGCTGGCGTTCGTCGCGGCCGCCAAGGGCTACAAGCTCATCCTCACCATGCCCGAAACGATGTCGATGGAGCGCCGTGTGTTGCTCGCCATGCTCGGCGCGAAACTTGTCCTCACGCCCGGCGCTGAGGGCATGAAGGGCGCCATTGCCCGCGCCGTCCAGCTCGCACAGGAGACGCCGAATTCGTGGATCCCACAGCAGTTCGAGAATCCCTCCAACCCGGACATCCACAAGAAGACCACCGCCGAAGAAGTCTGGCGCGACACCGACGGCAAGGTGGATGTCCTCGTCGCCGCCGTCGGCACCGGCGGCACCATCACCGGCTGCTATGAAGTCATCAAGCCGCGGAAGGCCAGCTTCCAGGCCATCGCCGTCGAGCCGAAGGATTCACCTGTCATTTCCCAGACGCTTTCCGGACAACCGGTGAAACCCGGCCCGCACAAGATTCAAGGCACCGGTGCCGGCTTCGTCCCGAAGAACCTTCACTTGAAGGACGAGAATGGGAATCCGCAGATCGTCGAGTGCGTCCAGGTCTCGAATGACGACTCTTTCGCGATGGCCCGGCGCCTCGCGAAAGAAGAGGGCCTGCTCGTCGGCATCTCCACCGGTGCCAACGTCTGGGCTGCCGTCCAGGTCGCCAAGCGCCCGGAGAACAAGGGCAAGATGATCGTCACCGTGGCGTGCTCGACCGGCGAGCGTTACCTCAGCACTGCGTTGGCAGAAGAGGCGCGCAAAGAAGTCGGCGGTTGAGCGGCGCTTCGCCCGACTTTGAACGGCCGCTCCCGCCGCGTGTCGAACGGCTGAAAATAGTAGTTGCAAGCGTGGCGATTTCAGTTAAATAGACCTCGTCACGGTTCAACCGTTGATTCCCTACCGCGGATCAAACTGCGCTTCAGGGTCACGGTTTCCCAGAAATCCGATTTCACGGCTGCCTTGCCGGGTTTTCCTGCAAGGCTTCCCTGACACACAACAAACTATGAGTCCAGCACCAGCAACGGCCACGACCCCCGAAGTGGGGACCGGCTTCCTCGAAATCTCCGAAAAGGGCTTCGGCTTCCTCCGCGGCGCCGACAACCGGTTCCAGGCGCGCCCGACCGACATCTTCGTCACCCCCGACACCATCAAGAAGAACTTCCTGCGCGAAGGCAGCGAGGTGACCGGTGCGCTCCAGCCGCCGCACCGCGGAGCGAGTCCGCAGCTCAAGGAAGTGCAGATCGTCAACGGGATGCCCTTCCAGGACTACCTCAAGGCCTCCCGCTTTGAGAACCTCGTCACCATCGATCCGATCGAGAAATTCAAACTTGAAACCTCGCCCGAGACGATCGAGACGCGCGTCATCGACATCGTCACGCCCATCGGAAAGGGCACCCGCGGCATCATTGTCGCGCCGCCGCGCACCGGCAAGACCACGATTCTCAAGCAGATCGCCAACGCCGTCACGGCCAACCATCCTGATGTCTTCGTGCTCGTCCTCCTCATCGACGAGCGTCCCGAGGAAGTCACCGACTTCCAGCGTTCCGTCAAGGCCGAGGTCGTCGCCTCCTCGAACGACCAGGACATCGAAACGCACGTGCGCCTCTCGCGCTTCATGATCGAGCGCTGCCGCCGCATGGTCGAGTCCGGCAAGGATGTGATGGTCCTGCTCGACTCCCTGACCCGCGTCGCCCGCGCTTACAACAGCGTCCATGGCGGTTCTGGCCGCACGATGACCGGCGGCGTCGATGCCCGCGCGCTGGAAATTCCGCGTAAGATGTTCGCCTCCGCCCGCAAGATCGAAAACGGCGGCTCGCTCACCATCATCGCCACCGCGCTCGTCGATACCGGCAGCCGCATGGATGAACTTATTTTCCAGGAGTTCAAGGGCACCGGCAACATGGAGCTGATCCTCGACCGCAAGCTCGCCGACCGCCGCCTCTTCCCAGCCATCGACATCCCCAAGAGCGGCACGCGCAAGGAGGAAAAACTCTTTGCGGCCAAGAACCTCGACGCCATCCGCAAGCTGCGTCGCATGATGACCGACCTCAACCCGGTCGAAGCGATGGACACACTGACCGCGGCGCTCAAGAAGTACAAGACCAACGACGAGTTCCTTGCCAAGCTCGCCGCCGGCTGAGAAGCCTCGGCGTGCGGCCGTTCCCAATGCGCCTCCGGCATCCCGCCGGAAGTTCCATCCAAATCATCTCCACACCTCTGCGCCCTCAGAGAGCGACCTGCGGGCATTGGCCTCAAAGCACGAAATCGCGATCGCGATGATGCCCGCAACGGCTACTTCGTCGGCGCGATTTCGTAGTGGCGTGGCTTGGGTTGGTTGACGGCGTAGATTTTCTCTTCGTACTCGCGGACGAGCGTCTTCATCTTCTCGACCTTGGCCTTGAATTCCGGCAGCCACTTTTCGAATGCAGCCTTCTTCTCGACGAGCGCGGCGTCCTTGGCGACGTCGAGGTCGCGGCGCTTGATCTTGAGATCGCGCCAGAGGTCGCGCAACGGGTGCATGGCCTTGTCGGTCTTTTCCTTGTTCAACTCGGCGACGGCGAGGGCCTGCTGGTATTGCGGTGTCTTGGTGTTCTCCTCCAGCTCGACGCCGGAGGAAAGTTGCGCGTCGGTGTAGGTGCCGACCGGAGTGCCGTCGATGCTCACCTGATATTTGCCGGCCTTGAGGTTGCCGACGGTGATCTTCTCGTTGCTGTAACGGTGGCCGGCGTGGGTGAGTTTGTAACCTTCGGCGGCTTCGGCGGGCAACACCCACGGGAGCGCGTTCGCGGTGAAGGTGAAGCGGATCGTGTCGCCGTCCTTGAAATCGGTGACCTTGCCGTTGGCGCCGATGACGGTGCGTTTGCCCTTCGCGTCCACGCGGCTGATGAGGCCGGAGACGGGGCCGCGCGGGAGCATGTCGTTGAGGATCGCGACGGCCATGACGACCTGGCCGGGGGCGTCGGGATGAACGGCGTCCTTGATGAGCGTGTAGGCGGCGTTGGTCTTGCGCGCCTCGGTGGTGAGGTTGTTGAGCGGCGAATACATATCGACGAAGCCGAGGCCGCGCTGCGAAGCCTGCTCGCGGAGCCACGCGCCGAAGAGGGCGAGCACGCCGTTGTAGTAAGTGTCGCGCGGCTCCTGCGTCTTGGCCCGCAGGCGCGCGGCGCGGGCGTCGTGCATCGTCGGCGTCATCGGAACGGCGATCGCACCGAGGCCGGCGATCTGGTCGAGCAGCTTGGTCATGTCGCGCTGGTAGGTGTCGAAGACGCCCTTGTCGAAGTCGCGGTAGGTGCCGTCGTTCATGCCGAGGAGGATGGTGACGTACTTGGGCTTGAAGCTGGCCACGTCGTCATCGAAGCGCCGCAACGCATCGGCCGCGCGGTCGCCGCCGACGCCGGAGTTGTGGAAGTGGATGCGCTTGGTCGGGAAGTGCGTGTAGTAATAGTCCTCGATGTATTGGGTGTAGAGGCACTGGTGCGTGATGCTGTCGCCAAGAAAGACGAGCGTGTCGCCGTCGTTGAGTTCGATCTGCTTGAGCGTGGGCTTGAAGGTCGCGGGATCGACGGGCGCGGGCGCGGGGTTCTGGGCGAATGCGACCGGGCTGAACGCAATGAGCGCGGCGCCGACGGTGAGAAGGAGGCTGGAGCGGAGAGCGAATGGTTTCATGGAGCGGATTGTGCAAAGCGGTGCGTGGTTGGCAAGAGCGCGTGTTGGAACGGGAAGCTGGCGCGTCGCCCAAGCTTCATACTCTTTCTCATACTCCTACTCTTACTCAGTCGCGCGGAGAGTAAGAGTAATCCGGAACGATGCAGTTGAAAGACGGACTCGACTCAAACGCAGAGACGCAGAGAACGAAGAGATGCGCAGAGGGGAAGCCGGGAAGAGCACACCGAAAGGTGAGCTCGAATTTATCCGTCACACTCTGCGTTCCTCCGCGATCTCTGCGTCTCTGCGTTAAGTTTAGTCCGGAGTCAACTGCATCGTTCCGAGTAAGAATAAGAGCAAGAGAACGAGTATGAGCAGGGGAGATCGCGTCGGTGCCAGTTTGACCTCGCCCGCGCTTTGCGGCACAATCGCGCGCATGGGCAATTCGTTTGGGCAACTGTTCCGCATCACCACGTGGGGCGAATCGCACGGGGGCGGCGTCGGCGTCGTCGTCGATGGCTGCCCGCCGCGGCTCAAGCTTACCGAGGCGGACATTCAACCCGATCTCGACCGCCGCCGGCCCGGACAGTCGCGCATCGTCTCGCCGCGCAAGGAAACCGACACCGTGCAAATCCTCTCGGGCACCTTCGAGGGCCGCACGCTCGGCACGCCGATCAGCCTGTGGGTGAAGAACGAGGACGCGCGCGCCGAGGCGTACACCGAGATGAAGACCAAGTTCCGCCCGTCGCACGCCGACTACACGTATCAGGCGAAGTTCGGCATCCGCGCGTGGCCCGGCGGCGGGCGCACCAGTGCGCGCGAAACCATCGGGCGCGTCGCGGCGGGGGCGATTGCGAAAAAGATCTTGCGCGAACAGTTTGGCGTCGAGGTGCTCGCGTTTGTGAAGCAGGTGAAGCACCTCATCGCCGACGTTGATCCTGAGCGCGTGAAGTTCAAGGACATCGAGTCGAACATCCTCCGCTGCCCCGATGCGGCGAAGGCGGCGAAAATGATCCGGCTCATCGAGAAGACGCGCAACGCGGGCGACACCGTGGGCGGCATCGTCGAGGGCGTCGCGCGCGGCGTGCCGCCGGGTTGGGGCGAGCCGGTGTTCGACCGCCTCGAAGCCGATCTCGCGAAGGCGATGCTGAGTCTGCCGGCGAGCAAGGCATTTGAAATCGGCTCGGGCTTCGGCGGGATCCTGCTGACGGGGCGCGAAC
>DATDFH010000128.1:0-7471 GCA_036522715.1 Verrucomicrobiia bacterium | reverse complement strand
TCCATGTCCACGAGGTCGATGGCGTGGAGCTGCGCGAACTTGAGGCCGTAACGATTCTCGTTCGGCTCCTTGTTCATGATGGTGTGCGAGCGGAACTGGATTTCGCCATTGGCGCCGCGCTCCTTGAGTTGCTCGTGCCACACCAGGCCGAAGCCGTGCGCCGCGACTGCGGTGATGACGTCGGCGAGGCCGTCGCCGTTCACGTCGTAGGCATACATCTGCGAACCGGACGCGGCAAAGGGGTAGCGGTGGCGCTTCCACTCCGGATCGCTGGCGAGCGAGGCCGGCTGCTCCCACCAGCCGCCGGCTTCGAGGATGTCCGCACGTCCGTCGCCGTTGATATCGCCGACGCCGAGGCCATGCGTGAAGCGCTGCCAGTTTCCCTTCGGCGAGATGGGATGGAACGTCCACTTCGCCGCCGGGTTTTTCCAGTCGGGCTGCACGTAGCCGAAGTAGCCGCCGGAGTTGCAGACAATGACCGGTTTGCCCGTGCCGAGCAGGTCGGTCCACGTGGGCGATTCGTTGTCCACGGTGTCGAAGACGATGTGACGCTTCCAGTGGCCTTGCGCGCTGCTCGGATTCTCAAACCACGACGCGTCCTTGCCAGGAAACCCGAAAATCAAGATGTCCGGCCAGCCGTCGTTGTTGAAGTCGTGAACGAAAGCAAAAAAGTTGTCCGAGTATTTGTTGTTCACGCCGAGTCCGCCCTCGAAGCCCTCGATTGTGATTTCGGCGCCATCGGCATTCTTGCGCTTGAAGGTTTCCGTCGCCGGATAGAACTCGTGGCGCTTCTTGAAGTCCGGCCCCTCCCACCAATACGGCCCCGAGATGATGTCGTCATGCCCATCGCGATTCAGATCACCGAAGGTCGCGCCCTCGCTCCAGAACTTGTCGGTGAGTTGAATCTTCTTGAAGGTGTGGATCGTATAGTCAGCAGCTGACACGGAGAAGGCCATCGCAGACAGTGTCGCCACCAAAGTGAGGTGTCGCAGGATCATGCGGACATTGACGCAGGAAGGACAGCAGGCTTCAAGCCCGATGCGCTGCTACGGTCTGCTGTGCGACGGGGCAACCGGTTCACCCCTTATCCGATTGATCGCTTCCTTCGCGGCGTCGCGGACGTGGCGGTATTCATCCGAGAGCGCGGTGGCCAGAGCGGGAATGGCGGCATCGGCAGCAGGGCCAATTTCACCGAGCGTGATCGCTACGCGCCCGCGGACGCGATCACTGGCATTCGTCAGGTGCGAGATCAATACGCTTGTCGCGGGCGCAGCCTCGGAGCCGAGTTGGCCGAGTGATTTCGCAGCGTACCAGATGGTCTGCTCCGAAGGTTCCTGGAGATTTTCGATCAGCATCGTCCGGTAGTATTCAGGCTCGTGGTTGACTTCCCATAGGGCCTGCGCCGCGGCAAAAGCGATGGGTCTGTCATCGGAGGTCACGAGCGCTCGAATCGCAGGCGCAGCCGCCCTGGCATTGGGTCCAACTGCCCTCAACGCCCCGAGGGTGTGCCGTTGAACTTCCCGCAATTCATCGGCGAGCGGCCGCGTCAAAACGGGCAGGGCGCGTTGGTCGTGCAACAGAGTGAGGGCCAGAAAGCTGATGGCTTTGCAACGGACACCAACACCGCCCTTAATTCTTATTTCCTCAAGCCAGGGGACGCAGCGCACCGCAGCCGCCAGCAGATTTGTTGGCAGTTGCACTGAGTCATAACCGCCGCCGAACGAGCTCAAGCTGTAGTTGCCGTCGCGCCCGGCCCGAACGACAGCCTGGACAATTGCCGGGTCGTCGCCGCCGATTCTCTCCAACGCGTAGGCCGTTGGACGGAGCAGCCAACTCGAGTCGCTGGCCGCCCGGATAAAAGTTCGGTTGGTTTGAAGGCGGCCACCCGGCGACGGCTGCACGATGACGTTGGTCGAAAAGCTGGACTGGCGCGTCCTCCCGGTGGATTGAACCTGTTCTTCCTCCGCCAGCAATCGGTTCGCGAGGCGGAGCAGATGCGGGACGGCGGGCTGCGCATTGGTGCCCAGCAACGCGAGCATCTGGAGGGCTTGCGAGCGCCGGTCGGGCGGCGGTGGCTTGAGCAGGAGGGGTTGCAGCGGGACGGGAATCTGCCGCGCGTGGCGCTGCACAAAGGCATACCACGCTGGCGTCCGGTAATGTACTTGCTCGACGAGAAACTTGCACCCGCTTGTCTGCATTTCGCGGAGCGCTAACACACACTCATCATCGGCTCGTGCCTGAGCCGGGAGAATGGCCAACCATTCGTTCGCCCGGCGCCCGCGCCACTTCGGTTCGTCCGTGGCAAGGGTGACGACGACCACGGCCGCGACAAGCGCCGCCAACACTCCGGCGGTGATGAATGCATTTCGGTGCATGAACAACCGTCTGCAGACTCCGCGCCTACGTCGATGCGCCCGCGTCCGTCGCTACCCAACAGATCGTGCCTCGTTACCTCCGCTCCTACTTTTGTTGGAGGAACACCGACAAGCCCTTCTTGTTCGCTGAGATGATGTCAAGCTTGCCGTCGCCGTTGAGGTCGCCGGCCGTGATCTGCGTTCCGACGCCGGAATCGTCGTCGATCTGGTGCGGGATGAATTCGGCGGTGTGGTTCGGGCCGCGCTTGAGTTCGAACCAGTAGAGCACGGCGGGCGCGGCGGGTTCGGCGTCCTTCGACGGGCCGTGCGCCCAGAAGCGTTTGCCGGTTACGAAATCCATCAGGCCGTCGCCGTTGATGTCGGCGAGGACCAGCGCGTGGGGTTGGGTGAACCTGACGCCGAACTTGTTGTCCGTCGGCTCGGTGTTCACGAGCATGTGTTCCTTGAAGCTGATCTCGCCGCCGGCGCGCGACTGCTCGTACCACGCGACGCCGTAGCCGTGCGCGTCCCAGCTCGTGATCACGTCGTTGAAGCCGTCGCCGTTCACATCATAGACGAGCATCTGCGCGCCGCCGCGCGCGCCGTCGGGAGCGAACGGACCTTTGTGAAACTTCCACTGCTCGCCGGTGCGGTAGTCCCTGGGTTGTTCCCACCAGCCGTTCTTTTCGAGGATGTCAGGCCGGCCGTCGCCGTTGATGTCGCCGAAGCCGTAGCCGTGCGTGTAGCGGAAAATGTTCTTCTTGTCCTCGGGCGAGATGGCCCAGAACTTCGCGGGCCGCGTCGGGTTCTTCCAATCAATCTCCGCAAAGCCGAAGCGTCCGCCGGTGTGGCAGATCAACTCCGGTTTGCCGTCGCCGTTCATGTCGCCGAGTTGCGGCGATTCGTTGTCGGCCTCGGCGAGGAGCGTGTGTTTGAACCAATGCCCGCCGCGCTTCTGCGGGTTCTCATACCACGACGCGTCCTTGCCCGGCCACGTGAAGACGAGGATGTCGGGCCAGCCGTCGGCGTTGAAATCGTAAACGTAGGTGAGGAAGTAATCCGAATAACTCTTCTCGCCGTTGTAGGGCGCGGGCGGCGGTGGCGCGAACTCGTGCGTCTTCTTGAAGTCCGGTCCTTCGAACCACTGCCAGCCCGCGACGATGTCCATCTTGCCGTCGTGATTGAAGTCGCCGAAGTGCGCGCCCTCGGAGAGGAACTCGCTGGTGAGTTTGATCTTCTTGAAGGTGACCAGCGATTTCTCGGAGGCGAAAACGGACGCGGCACACGCGAGCGCGGCGGCGACGAGGAGGTTTTTGATCATGGGCCGAGCATTCGCAATCGGCGGCGGGTGGTCAAGCAGGCAGCGTCGCGCGGAGTTCGCTCTTGGCCACAAGTGGCACTCTGCTAGCGTAGCCACGAATTCAAACCGCTCATGACACGCGCTGACGTCTGGAACCTTCTCTGCGAATTCACGCAGTCGGAGTCGCTGCGCAAACACGCGCTCGCCGTCGAGGCCGCGATGCGACACTACGCGGCGAAGCTCGGCGGCGATGTCGAGCAGTGGGGCGCGGCTGGGCTGATCCACGATTTCGACTACGAGCGTTTCCCCGAGCCGCCCGCGCACACGCAGGAAGGCGCCAAGATTCTCCGCGCGCGCGGCGTGGACGCGGAGATCGTCGGCGCGATGCTCTCGCACGCAAATTGGAACTGGGCCGACTACCCGCTCGACCGTCCGATCCGCAAGGCGCTCTTCGCCTGCGACGAGTTGTGCGGCTTCATCACGGCGGTCGCGTATGTGCGTCCGGACAAATTGCGCGGCATGAGCGCCGACAGCGTGAAGAAGAAGCTGAAGCAAAAATCCTTCGCCGCCTCCGTGAGCCGCGACGACATCACCATGGGCGCCGAGCTGCTTGGGCTTCCGCTCGACGAGCACATCACCAACGTCATCGCCGCACTTCAGCCCATTGGCCGCGGCCTGGGGTTCGAGCAGTAAATTTTTCTCTGCGACAACCGTCCAAACTCGCACATGCATCGATTCACCCTCGTCCTCGCCCTCGTCCTCGCGCTCGATTCGCGCGCGGCCGACAAGCCGAAATCAAGCGACGCGCCGAAGCCGACGAAGTCCGACGGGGCGATCGCGCTCTTCGACGGGAAATCCCTCGCCGGCTGGACGAACTCCGACTTTGCGGCCAATGGCGGCGGCAGCGTGGACACCGGTTTCAAGGGCGGTCCCGTGATCATCGTCGAGCAGGGGGAGGTGTTGAGTGGCATTACTTACACCAACCCGGTGCCGAGGGCCGACTACGAGCTTTCGCTCGACGCGATCAAGCTTTCCGGCAGCGACTTTTTTTGCGGCCTGACCTTTCCGGTCAAAGACAAGCACGCGACGCTCGTGCTCGGCGGCTGGGGCGGCGGCGTGGTGGGCATTTCGAGCATCGACGGCTCCGACGCCTCAGAGAACGAGACGACCAAATACATGAAGTTCGACAAGAACGTCTGGTATCACGTCCGCGTCCGCGTCACGGCGAACAAGATCGAAGCGTGGCTCGACGATGAAAAAATCGCCGACGTGGAAACGGCCGGGAAGAGGATCGAGATGCGGCCCGGCGAGATCGAAAGCGCCGTGCCGCTGAGCCTCTCGACCTATCAAACCCGCGCCGCTTACCGGAACCTGATGTTGAAGAAGCTTTCCGCCACGAAATAATCCAGCCGCACCTATCATGAAAACCATTCTGCGTTTCTTCGCCGTCGTCTGCCTGCTGTGCCTGTTTGTGGCCAACTCATCGCGCGCCGGTAACTGGCCCGCGTGGCGCGGCCCGCTCGGCACCGGCATTTGCGAGGAGAAGAACCTGCCGACGAAGTGGAGCGCCACCGAAAACGTGAAGTGGCGCATCGCACTCCCCGAAGCCGGCAACTCCACGCCCATCGTGTGGGGCGACCGCGTGTTCGTCACCCAGGCCGTCGGCGCCCGCCGCACGCTCATGTGCTTCAACCGCGCCGATGGCAAGTTGCTCTGGCAGGTCGGCGTGACGACGAAAGAGAAGGAGCCGACGCACGGCACCAATCCGTATTGCTCGCCCTCGCCTGTGACGGACGGAGCGCGCGTGATCGTCTCCTTCGCGTCGGACGGAATGTTCTGCTACGACTTCTCCGGCAAGGAGCTTTGGAAGCGGACGGATCTTGGGCGGCAGATTCACATCTGGGGCGCCGGTGTCTCGCCGGTGATCTACGGCAGTCTCTGCTTCCTCAACTTCGGGCCTGGCGAGACGACCTACGTCCTTGCCGTGGATAAGAAGACCGGCAAGACCGTCTGGAAGAAGGACGAGGACACCGGCTACGGCAAAACTCAACCGGGGCAGGACGAGAAGGGCAAGCAACGCAGCACCTACATCGGCTCATGGACCACGCCCACGATCATGAAGGTCGAAGGGAAGGACCAGTTGCTGATGAGCTGGCCCAAGCGCCTCGCCGCGTATGATCCCGCTACCGGCAAGGAACTCTGGACCTGCTCCGGCCTCAACCCGCTGGTTTACACCTCGCCGATTTACGAGGACGGCGTCGTGGCCGCGCTCGGCGGTTTCAGCGGCATGGCCATCGGTGTGCGCGCCGGCGGCAGCGGCGACGTGACCGCCTCGCGCCGCCTCTGGCATCACCCGCGCTCGCCCCAACGCATCGGCTCCGGCGTCATGAAGGATGGGAAAATTTACATCCACAACGATCCCGGCACCGCGATGTGCCTCGACTTGAAAACCGGCGCGGAGATCTGGAGCGAACGTCTCCAAGGCGCGGGGAAGACCGGCCAGAACTGGAGCAGCGTAATGCTCTCCGAGGACAAGTGCTACACCATCACGCAGGGCGGCGATTGTTTCGTATTTCGCGCGGCTCCGAAGTTTGAATTGATCTCCGTGAACTCGCTGGGTGAGCGCAGCAACTCCTCCATCGTCCCGAGCAACGGCGAACTCTTCATCCGCACCCACGCCGCCCTCTACTGCATCGCCTCCAAAAAGTAGGAGCCGACGTGAGGAGGCTCTAATCAAATTCGGAATCCGTGGGTGTGGAACGCGGAATAGAAATCAGAGCCTCCTCACATCGGCACCTACCTCCAAACCTTCTCCCACGCATCCCCGCGCGCCGGACGCGGCCTCAACTCCACTTCCACATACAGCACCGTCTCCGCATCGGCTCCATAGGGCCCCATCACGACCTGCCTGCCATCCGGCCCGATAACGAGCGAACAGCCGATGCACTTGTGGCCCTTCCACGCGCCCTCGCTCACCCAGCCAACGTTGCTGCAACCGGCGATCCACATCCGGAAGTCGCGCGCCACCGGGCCGTAGTTCTCCAGCCACAGCTTGCCGTAAGGCTCGCGCGCATGGTCGTGATCCACCGGCATCGCCCACGCGCACGTCGAGAGAATGATGTCCGCGCCCATCAGGCCGAGCGTGCGGCTCACTATCTGCCCGCGCGCGAAGGCATCGGCACAGATCATCACGCCGAACGTGCCCAGCGGCGTGTGCGCCACCGCGAGCCGGTCGCCTTGTGCGTAGAGGTCGTGCGCGATGTCGAGGTCGTTGAGCTTGCGGTGGTGGAGAAGAATCTCGCCGGCCGGGTTGATGAACACAGCCGCGTTGAAAAGTTTGTCACCCGCGCGCTCCACCAACCCGGCGCAGACGTAAACGCCGTGACGTTTCGCTGCCGCGCGCAACCGCGCGCAAGATTCTCCGCCGGGGATTTCTCCTGCGCCCGCTCGCGCCGAACTGTGGCCCCAGCCGAAGTCCAGCGTCTCCGGCATCACGATCACCGCCGCCCCGGCCTTCGCCGCTTCCGCGATGAATTCTTCCGCACGCCGCAAGTTCTCAGTCGGTTGGCCGCCTTCCACACACATCTGGATGAGCGCCAGCTTGAACATCACTGCTTTGCATCTTCGACCGTCACGTGCACTTCGGCGCCGTTGCAACGGATTTCGGGCACATACATCGCGTGGCCGAGGACGGGCAGCGCGTGGAATTTGCCGGGCACCTCGGCGCGGAAGTCGTAGCGGATTTCCCAGACGCCTTCGGGGAGCTTGTCCACAAACAGCGCCACCTTGCGGTCGCGGAGTTCCTGGTAAACCCAGC
>DATDFH010000127.1:0-3346 GCA_036522715.1 Verrucomicrobiia bacterium | reverse complement strand
GTTTGCGGTACGAGTTGCCCCTGGCGCGGAGCAGGGCGATCGGGCGGGCGAACTCTACAACACGCATTGCGCACCGTGCCACGGTCGCGACGGCAAAGCCCGCACGCCGATCGGCCGGAAGATCGGCGTGAAGGACCTCACCGCGAGCCGCGTTCCCGACGCCGAGATCGAGAAGCAAATCCACGAGGGCCGCAAGGACACGCGCGGCAACGAGCGGATGCCCGCGTTCCACTCGAAACTTACCGACGACGAAATCAAATCGCTCGTCCCAATCGTGAAAAGGTTCCGCAAGTGAGGTGACAGTGCATTCGGAGTCTCCGCTTCCGTGGGTCGCTCAGTTTTGCCAGACTTGCACGCGATGAAATATTTCAACCTGAGTTCCCGGCGTTTGACCATTCTTCCGATGTTCCTGTTCGGCCTCGTGCTGCGTGCAGCGGGCGCAGAGTCGAGTTCGGGCGTGCGCATACTGACCGGACACACCGGCTCGGTGCTGGGCGCCGCCTTTTCGCCGGATGGAAAGGTGCTGGTCACGAGCAGCCGGGATCACTCGATCAAATTGTGGAACCCGCGCACGGGCGAGTTGAAGCGCACGCTGACCAATCACACCGCCGACGTTTACGACCTCGACTTCTCGCCCGACGGCAAGTTGCTGGCCAGTTGCGGGCGGGACCGGACGATCCGGTTGTGGGACGCGCGCAGTTGGCAGGCGAAGGCCGTGCTCGAAGGGCACACCGACATCGTTCGCTCGGTGGCCTTTTCACCTGATGGCAAAACTCTCGCGTCCGTCAGCGCGGACAACACGGTGCGTTTGTGGAGCGTTGCGACGGGCAAACTCACGAAGACGATGACGGGCCACACCGCGCGGGTGAAATCCCTCTCGTGGTCGCCGGATGGAAAAACGCTCGCGACCGCGAGCAGCGACCTGACCATCCGCCTGTGGGACGGGCGCAGCGGCGAGGCGAAAAGCTTGTTGACCGGCCACGGCGCCGACATCGAGTGCCTGCGCTACTCGCCCGACGGCAAAACAATCGCGAGCAGCAGCCACGACACCACGATCCGGCTCTGGGACGCGGCGACTGGAAAGGTCCGGCTCACGCTCACCGGGCACACCGCCGAAGTGGACTCCGTAGCGTTCGCACCCAATGGCAAGATGGTGGCGAGTGGTTGCAAAGACACGACGATCAAATTCTGGGACGCCGGCACCGGGAAATTGATCCGCACGCTGACCGGCCACACCGGCCGGATCGAGTCGCTCGCATTTTCGCCCGACGGCAAGACGCTCGCGACGGGTGGCGGCGGCGGTGACACGTCCGTGAGACTGTGGGATCTGAGTGTCTTCAAAGATTGAGGAGGCGAAGTGGCGTTCCGTGCTTCCGTCACCCGCGGGCCTATGTTTAACTCCGCGTGTTGAAGAAATACGACCTCAACTTCGCCACCGTCGCGTTTCTCTCCCTGCTGCTGCTCTTCTTCGGCGCGTTCCTGTTTTATCCCGTGAGCTTCATGCTCAAGGGGGCGTTCATCGAGAACGGGAAGTTCACGCTGCAATACTTCGGGATGCTGCTGGCCAGCCCGCTGCAACGCGAGGCGCTGGCGAACAGTTTCCTCATCGGCCTGCTGACCACGGCGCTGACCACGCTGCTGACGCTGCCGCCGGCGCATTGGATGACGCGCTACAGTTTCCGCGGCAAGGGGCTGCTCAGCGCGCTGTTGCTGGTGCCGATGATCATGCCGCCGTTCGTCGGCGCCATCGGCCTGCGGCAATTGCTCGCGCAATTCGGCTCGCTGAACCTGATGCTGATGAAGCTGGGCTTGATCGCGCCCGATCATCCCATCGACTGGCTCGGCGCGGGCGGCTTCTGGGGCATCGTGATCCTGCAAGTGCTCAGTCTCTACCCCATCATGTTCCTCAACGTCTCGGCGGCGATGGCGAACATCGACCCGGCCCTCCGCGAGGCGGCGCAAAACATGGGCGCGGGCGGCTGGCGCCTCTTCCGCACGGTGACGATGCCGCTGATCCTGCCGGGCTACTTCGCCGGCGCGATCATCGTGTTCATCTGGGCGTTCACGGACCTGGGGACGCCGTTGATCTTCGGCTTCTCGCGCGTGGTGCCGGTGCAGATTTTCGATTCGATCACGGAGATCAACACCAACCCCTTGGGCTACGCCCTCGTCGTGTTCGTTCTCTTACTCGTGCTCTTACTCTTCCTCATCAGCAAGAAAGCTCTCGCCGGCAAACGCTACGAAATGATCGCGCGCGGCCACGTCGCCGGCGCGGAGACGCAGGCGGGCAGGGGACAGGCGGCGTTGATCTGGCTGGCGATGGGCGGCGTGATCGGTTGCGCGCTGCTGCCGCACGCGGCGGTGATCGTGCACTCGCTGGCGGAGCATTGGTTCATGAGTGTGCTGCCGGCGAAGTGGACGACGGCGAACT
This sequence comes from Verrucomicrobiia bacterium, assembly GCA_036522715.1. Taxonomy (GTDB): domain Bacteria; phylum Verrucomicrobiota; class Verrucomicrobiia; order Limisphaerales; family JACQFS01; genus DATDFH01. The sequence continues at coordinate 915 of DATDFH010000127.1, read as the reverse complement.
TCGCCGAGGTGTTCGGCCACGGGCTGACGGCGTCCAGCATCCGCAACAGCCTGTTCTATTCGAGCCTGAGTGCGACGGTGGACCTGATCCTGGGCGTGATGATCGCCTGGCTGCTGACGCGGAAGCGGATTCCGTTCGCCGGCCTGCTCGACGCGCTGGCGATGCTGCCGCTGGCGCTGCCGGGGCTGGTGCTGGCGTTCGGTTTCGTCGCGGGATTCGATTTCAAGATCGCGTGGCTGAACCCGCGCGAGAATCCGACGCTGCTGCTCATCATCAGTTACAGCGTGCGGCGGCTGCCGTACATCGTCCGCTCGGCTTACGCGGGATTCCAGCAGACGAGCGTCACGCTGGAGGAGGCGAGCGCGAACCTCGGCGCATCTCCCCTGCGGACCTTGCGCAAGATCACGCTGCCGCTGGTGATGGCTAACTTGATTGCGGGCACGATCCTGACATTCTGCTTCGCGATGCTGGAGGTGAGCGACGGCCTAATCCTCGCGATGAAGGAGAAGTTCTTCCCAATCACGAAGATGATCTACCAGCTCATGGGCCGCGTGGAGCCGAATGCGCCGGCCATCGCGTGCGCGCTGGGCGTGGTGGGCATGGTGATCCTCGGCGTGAGTCTATTCGCCGCGAGCAAGCTGCTCGGGAAAAAGATGGGCCAACTGTTCCGAGCTTAAGCGCGACATCCTTCAGCGCAACCGACGCAACTGGCGGCGGCTGACGAACTGATCGAATTGCGCGACGACAAAGTATGCCCACCGCTCGCGCAAGCGTTCGCACCACGACCGGCTCTTCTTCCAACCCTTCAAAGTGACGCGTGTGCTGTGGCGCAGAAGAGTCTCAAACAAGTCCTCAGCTTCGCTCGTCAGCGCCCCATCTTGTGCACGGATCATCAGCTCATAATTGAAGTCGAGC
>DATDFH010000126.1:0-2877 GCA_036522715.1 Verrucomicrobiia bacterium | reverse complement strand
GGTGCCGAGCCTCGACCGGGTGGTTCCGAACCACCCCCCACCCGTTCCGAACCTCCCACTTGACCCTTTTAACCCCCGCCTCGATGTCCTGAACCCCCGGCCACCGGTTCCGAACCTCCGCGTCGAAGTTCGGAACGAGGGGTACCCCGTCCGAAACATCTCGGCCGATGCTTTGAACCAGCGGCCACCCGTTCGGAACATCGACGGCGTGGTTCCGGAGGTCGGCGCCGACCTTTTTGACCTCGGCGTCGGTGCCTTGAAGTCCGGCCGGATGCCGAGAATCACCGAAGACGGGCCGCGATCAATGTTTGCCGGCGTCACGCGTATTCGGCGCGTGGTGTCCGGGACTGCACTGCGCAGGCAGGAGGTCGGGGCCGGCCTTGTGCCCGTCGAATCGGCCGGATAGAAAGTTCCGATGCAAGACAGACCCCTCAGAGTCATGGCGTGCATCGGTCTCGCGGTCGGAGGCGCGTTGGGAATGGCCGGATCATTCACGCCGTCGGCATCGTTGCGCGGTCTTGCGTGGGGCATCGACGGGGTGGCGCTCGTCATGGCCACGGCGTTGCTGACGGTTGTGTTTTTCCGACGGGGGCAGGACGTCGTTGCCGCCGGGTTTCTAGTGTTCGCGGTGGGCGAGGGGTTGGTCGTGTCGGGCTCGGCGATGGAACTGACCGCGAGTGCTCCGTCGTTTGGAGCGGGGGCGGGACTGTGGGCGATGGCGCTTGCGCTGGTCAGCGGGCCGCGCGTTTTCCCTCCTTGGGTCCGGTTGCTCGGTTTTGCCGCCGCCATCTTGTTTGTGATCACGGCGGTGCAAATCTTCGCGGGCACTCCGAACATCACGCCCTTATCGCGGCCCTTGCCGTTCTTCGCCTACCCGGTCTTCGTCGCGACGTTCGTCGGCTGGATCATCTCGTTGCTGAAATCCGACACGCCATCTTAGTTTTGAACCGCATTGGAGTTTGACGATGGCCGCACGCGGTTTCAGCCTCGGCGCATGAATCCTGTTCCCCACCGGCTCGCGATTCAGGTCGTTGTCTCCGTTGCCGCGCTCACCGGCTTCGAGTCGTTGCTCGCCGCGGAGTCTCCATCGGAGCCAGCGTGGCGGGCATTGCCGTTGATCAGCGACGGCAAGGTGGACGTGAACTGGGTGCAGGTGGGCTGGGGCGGATTCGTCGTGGACGACGGCACGTTGCGGACGGAGCCGGATGCGAAGGGACTTGGGCTGCTGGTTTACAAGAAGGAGCGCGTCGGCAATTGCCAGATCCGCGTCGTCTTCAAGAGCAAGGACGCGAAGTCGAATTCGGGCGTCCATGTGCGGATGACGGACGGAATCCTCGATCAAGTCGGGAAGCCGGGCGCGACGTTCGATCGTTCGTCCGGCAAGATCTCAAAGGAATCCATGGAACAGATGAAGGCCTCGGCGGAGCGCGACGAAGGCCCGTGGTTCGCGGTGCATCACGGTTATGAAGTGCAGATTGCGGACGTGCGCGATCCGTTTCATCGCACAGGCGCCATCTACTCGCTCGCGGCTTCTTCCAATGCACCGAAGAGAACCGGCGAGTGGCGGACGATGATCATCACGCTCGTTGGCGAACAAATCCTGGTGGACCTCGACGGGCAGCGCGTCACGAACTTTGATCCCGGCAGTCCTGACGTGCCGCCGCGCAAGCAATGGTCCGAACCGAAACGCGAGCCGAAGCGCCCCGAAACCGGCTACCTCGGCCTGCAAAACCACGATCCCGGCGACATCGTGTGGTTCAAGGAAGTCAGCGTACGTCCATTGCCGTCCGCCGGCGCGAAGTGAGCGGCATTCACTTCTTGGGCGCGGCTTCCACGAGGAGTTTCCAGAAGTCGTTCTGGAAAGTGGGACCGGTGCTGTTGCCAAGTCGCGTGACAACGAGTTGAAGGCTGGGGACGACGTAGAGCTTGCGGTCCACTGCACCGAGTGCGGCGACGAGATCGGGCGGGGCGGTTGGGATCAGCGGGCCTTTCACGCGCTCGCCTGCGCCGCGCGCAACTTCCGGCTGGCCGTTCAACCACCAGAGATAGCCGTAGGAGGGATTCAATTTCTGCGAGGGCCGCTGCACGGCGTGAAGATAGTCGCGATCCGCGATGACGGTCTGGCCGTTCCACTGGCCGTCGGCGAGGATGAGCAGGCCGAAGCGCGCGAGGTCGCGGGCGGTGGTGGCGAAGCCGAGGGCATTGGCGGCGACTTCGCGGCCCGACGCCGGGCGCTCGACCCAGCTTGAATCCTCCATGCCGATGCGGCCGGTGAGCCATTCGCGCGTGAGTTCGTTCGGCGTCTTCTTCGCCGCGGCAGACACGACTTTGATCGCGTGCGCGTAGGCGGCAGAGTTGTAGCGCCAGCGCGTGCCGGGTTCCGCCTCGAAGCTCAAATCATCCTTCAAGCCGCTCGTCATCGTCACCAGATGCCGCACGGTGATGGACTGCTCCTGTTCCAGCGACGCCTTCGACCAGCCGGCGCCGAGATGCCGGCTGACGCGATCGTCCAGTTTCAAGAATCCCTTGTGCTGCGCGATGCCAACGAGGATGGCGGTGACGCTTTTCTGCACGGACGCCACATCCTCGATCACGTGTCCCGCTGCGTCGCGTCCGCGAACCATCGCGCCGTAATCGCGCGCCTTCTTTCCGGCCTGCGCGTCCTCGTCGAGCATCCAGTATTGCTCGGCGAGAATTTTCCCCCGGTGGAGAATGACGACTCCCGAGGCGCGCTTTTCCCCGGCAAGTTTCAAGGCGGCATTCAGTCTCTCCGCATTCCAGCCGACCTGCGCAGGCTCCACACGCGCCCACTCACTTTTGGCAGTCGGAAAGTGGAGCGCCCGGCCGGCCTTGGCTTCCGGCGGTGTCGCCGGTGCC
>DATDFH010000125.1:0-12078 GCA_036522715.1 Verrucomicrobiia bacterium | reverse complement strand
GGCAGATGCCCGCCATGTCCTTGATGGCGAGGAAATGAGCGCCCATCTTCTCCAGCTCTTTCGCAAGCCGGACGTAATACTTGAGTGAGAATTTGTCGCGTCGCTGGTCGAGGATGTCGCCGGTATAGCACACGGTCGCTTCGCAAATCGCGTGCGTGTCCTGCACGGCTTCCATCGCCACCCGCAGGTTCGGCAGGTAGTTGAGCGAATCGAAAATCCGGAAGATGTCCATGCCCGACGCGGCGGCGTGCTTCACGAAACCGGCGACGACGTTGTCGGGATAATTCGAGTAGCCCACGGCGTTGCTGCCGCGGAAGAGCATCTGGAAACAAATATTCGGAATCTTCGCGCGCAACTGCCGCAGCCGCTCCCACGGATCTTCGTTGAGGAAGCGCATCGCGGTGTCGAACGTCGCGCCGCCCCACATCTCCAGCGAGAACAGTCCGTTCTTCGCGTCGCCCACTCGATGCGCCAGCGCGGCGGAACACGCCAGCATGTCGAATGAACGCACCCGCGTGGCCATCAGCGACTGGTGCGCGTCGCGGAACGTCGTATCGGTGATGAGCAGGCGTTTTTGCTTGAGCGTCCACTCGGCGAATTTCTTCGGGCCAAGTTCAAGCAGCAAGTCGCGCGTGCCCTTGGGCGGCGCGGTCTTGTGATCGTAGCCCGGCACCTTCGCGGGCTCGATCACCTTCAGTGGCTTGAAGCCCTTGGCGTGCGGGTTGCCGTTGACGATGACGTTGCCGAGGAAGTTGAGCAGCTTGGTCGCGCGGTCGCGTTTGAATTTGAACGTGAACAACTCCGGCGATGTGTCGATGAGCGTCGTCGTCGCCTGGCCGTTGCGGAACTGTTCGTGGCGGATGACGTTTTCGAGGAACGGGATGTTCGTCTTCACGCCGCGGATGCGGAACTCCGAGAGCGCGCGGTGCATCCGGTCCATCGCAATGTCATAGGTCTGCCCGCTGGTGATGACCTTCACGAGCAGTGAGTCGTAAAACGGCGTGATGACCGCGCCGCCGTAACCCATGCCGCCGTCGAGCCGGATACCGAAGCCGCCCGGCGACCGGTACGCGAGTAGCTTCCCGTAGTCGGGCATGAACTTGTTCTCCGGATCCTCGGTGGTGACGCGGCATTGAATCGCGTACCCCGTGCGCGCCACGTCGCCCTGCGCGGGCATGCCGACCTCGCGGCTGTAAAGGCTGTGGCCTTGCGCGATGAGAATCTGCGCCCGCACGAGATCAAGCCCGGTGATCACTTCGGTGACCGTGTGCTCGACCTGGATGCGCGGGTTCATCTCGATGAAGAACCACTGATTCGTGTCGAGGTCGTAAAGGAACTCGATCGTGCCCGCGTTGTCGTAACGAATCTCGCGCGCCATCCGCGCGGCGGCATCGCACAGTTCCTTGATGACGTTCTCGGGCAGACCGTAACTGGGCGCGACCTCGACGACCTTCTGGTGGCGGCGTTGCACCGAGCAATCGCGCTCGTGCAGGTGGATCACGTTGCCCTGCTGGTCGCCGAGCACCTGCACTTCGAGGTGCTTGGCGCGTGGAATATATTTTTCGAGGAACACCGCGGGATTTCCGAAGGCACGCTCGGCTTCCAACTGCGCTTCGTCGAGGAGGTGCGCGAGGTCGCCCGCCTTGTTGACGACACGCATCCCGCGTCCGCCGCCGCCGAACGCGGCCTTGATGATAAGGGGAAAGCCGATCTCCTTCGCCACCTTCAAAGCGTCCTCGCGGTCGGTGATCGGTTCCTCGGTGCCGGGAAGGGTAGGCACGTTGATCTTGTGCGCGAGCGCGCGGGCGGCGGTCTTGTCGCCCATCAAGTCGAGCAAGTCGGGTCGCGGACCGATGAACGCGATGCCGGCCCTGGCGCACGCGCGCGCGAACTCCGCGTTCTCCGACAGAAAGCCGTAGCCCGGATGAATCGCGTCCACGCCCTTTTCCTTCGCGATCGCGACGATGCTCTCGATGTCGAGATACGCGGCGACCGGTCCCTTGCCCTGGCCGACCAGGTAGGCTTCGTCGGCTTTGAAGCGGTGCATGCAGAAGCGGTCCTCCTGCGCATAGATCGCGACGGTGCGGAGATTCAATTCCGTTCCCGCGCGAAAAATGCGGATGGCGATCTCGGAACGGTTGGCCGCCATGAGCTTCTTGAACTCACAGCGGGCGGGTGCCGCGGCGCGCGCGGCGGCGGGTTCGGCTGAAGGCGGCGAACTCATGTTGGCCGCGGTTTATAGCCGCTGGCGGCAGGAGCGCAAAGGATTCATTAAACGGGATCCGTTGCCCGTGCGCGTTGCGCGCGCGGCACTCCCGGCGTAAATAGCGGCATGATGACGATTCGCAAAGCCTCCGACCGCGGCCACGCAAACCACGGCTGGCTCGACACCTGGCACTCGTTTTCCTTCGCCGACTACCACGACCCGCAATGGATGGGCTTCCGCAGTCTGCGCGTGATCAACGACGACACGATCGCGGGCGGTGGCGGCTTCGGCACGCATCCGCACCGCGACATGGAGATCATCACCTTTGTCCTCCGCGGCGCGCTCGAACACCGCGACAGCATGGGCAACTCCGCCGTGATGCGCGCCGGCGACGTGCAGCGCATGACCGCTGGCACGGGCGTGCAGCACAGCGAGTTCAATCACTCGCCGACCGAGCCGCTGCACCTCTTGCAAATCTGGATCGTTCCCGACCGCAAGGGCGCCAAGCCGGGCTATGTAGAGAAACCTTTCGCGAAGGCTGAGCCCGGCCGCCTTCATCTCGTCGCCAGCAAAACTGGCCGTGACGATTCGCTCACGATCAACCAGGACACTGACCTCTTCCTGGCGAAACTGCGCGCGGGCGACAAGGTCAGTCACGCGCTCAAACCGGGACGTCACGCTTGGCTGCAAGTGGCCGAAGGCGAACTCACGCTCAACGGCCAGCCGCTCCGGCCCGGTGACGGCGCGGCGTTGAGCGACGAGGCACACGTTGCGCTGACGGCCACGCAACCCGCGCAGGTGTTGCTTTTCGACTTGGGCTGACGGCGTTTGTCTGCGGAAGCGGCTTCCCATCCACCGAGGATTTCGTTTACCTTCACGGGCATCAGCCAACAAGATAGGTCCCTATATGAAAACGCTCCTGAACCGCCTCTTCGCTCCGGGCGACAACACCTGCGCCGTGAACGCCGCGCTGCTCGTCTTCCGGCTCTGGCTGGGCCTGACGATGTTGTTGAACCACGGCTGGACCAAATTCTCCGGCTTCGCGACGATCAAGGAGAAATTCCCCGGAGTGCTCGGAATGAGCCCGGAAGCCAGTCTCGGACTGGCCGTCTTCGCCGAGTTGGTTTGCTCGGCGCTCCTCGTCATCGGGTTGGTCACGCGTTTCGCCGCGCTGAATCTCGCCATCACGATGGGAGTCGCCTTCATGGTCGCGCACGGCCACGCTCTCAAGGGAGAACACTCCGGCGAACTGCCCTACGTTTATCTCGCGGGCTTCGTGATGCTGCTGTTGGCCGGGCCTGGAAAATTCTCCGCTGATGCGTGCGTCTTCGGCAAACCCGCGACGCCCGTGTCCAAATAGTTCACTTCGTCCGCCGCCTCACCGAAATTCCGCCGGGTGATACTCCGGCTGCGCGCCATCGCAGGTCGCGACGAACGCGCCAAGCTTGCACGCGCGCGCGAGCAATGTTTGCGGGTCACGCCGCGCTTCTCCATTGAGCAACCCAATCGTGAACGACGCCGTGAACGCGTCGCCGGCACCGATGGTGTCACGAACTTCGACTTTCGGCGTGGCCGCGGTGAACACTTTCCCATTCAGCAACCAGAGCGCGCCGCGTTCGCCGCGCGTGACGCAGATGCTCGGAGAGGCGGTTGCGTGGGCGAGGTCGCGCGCGGCCTTTGTCAAAGCGCGCTCGTCGTCTGCCAGCTTGGCCGGCGGCTGGCCAGTGAGACGCGCCACCTCGGTATCGTTCAACTTCAGCACGTCCGCTTTGCGCGCGAGAGCGAGGACGAGCGGCACGTCGTCGAACGGCGCGCGCAAGTTCACATCGAACACCTTCAACGGGCCGCGCATGGCGAGGAGTTGATTGATCGCGGCACGGTTGGCTTCACGGCGCAATGCGAGCGAGCCGAAGACGATTGCCGCGCTGCCCGCCGCCTTCGCAAGCAGCGCGTCGTTGACCGGGATGCGGTCCCACGCGACCGGTTCGGCGAAGAGGTAGCTGGCGTTGCCGCGCGCATCGAGTTGCACGCGCACGGTCCCGGTGGGCCACCCGGCGTCCTCAGCGACGAACTCGCGCGAAAGCCCGCGCGCCGCGAAACGCTGGAGCGCGTCGCGTCCAAATTCATCACGGCCGATGCTCGAAACCATCAGCGCCTCGGCTCCGAGCTGGTGCAGGTGGTAGGCGACGTTGAACGGCGCGCCACCAAGGAAGTTGCCGTGCGGCAGACAGTCCCAGAGGATTTCGCCGAAGCAGAGGATGCGGTTCATTGGCTGAGAAGCGGCCGCAATTCCTTCGGAACGGCGTCGGATGGCAACGGCCGCCACGGATGTTTCGGGTCGTCGGCCACGCGGCTCCACCAGAGGCGCCCGCCGTTGCGCCAGGCGTCGAGCACGACGCCCTCGTGGAACGGCTGTCCGCGCGCCGTAACGACGACTGCATTGTGCTCGGCTGACTCTCCGCGACGGGAGACGGCGAGGTGCAATTCCAGCGAACGCAGTTCAAGCCGGTGCAGGCGTTTGAACAGGTCGTTGGTCCAATGGAAACACAGGCCGCGATCGCGGAGGCCGAAGTTAACGAGGATGTTGTTGAACCACGCGGGCTGTGCCGGGTGGTAATCGTGCGCCAGTTCGGCGGCCTGCTCGACGGCAGAGTCCGCGAGGCGCGAGGCTTCATTCCGGTCCACGTCCGGCCCGAGTTGAAGGAGTTGTTCGCGCAATGTGATCGCACGCACGCCACGTTCGCCCGGTGTGCCGATGCTGGCGCAGCCGGCGAAAAGCACGGCGGCGAGGGCTGAGTGAATCAAGCGCCTGACGCCTCGCGGCCAGCCCTGGTCAGCTTCGGCGCTCATGCCGGAGAACAGCCGGCTACGCGGCGAGGACCGCCGCGGCTTTGGTAAGCCGTTCGTGCGCTTCGTGGAGAATGCGTTCGGTGGCTTCCCAACTGATGCACGCGTCGGTCACGGAGACGCCGTGCTTGAGATCGGCGAGGTTTTTCGGCACGGGCTGGCTGCCTTCGACGAGGTAGCTTTCGATCATCGCGCCGATGAGCGCGGGGCTGCCAGCGAGACGCTGGTCGATGAGGCTGCGCCAGACTTCCTCCTGTTTGGCGTGTTGTTTGCCGGAGTTGGCGTGCGAGCAGTCCACCATCAGTTCCTCCGGGAGGCCGGCCGCGCGCAACGTGGCGGCGGCTTCGGCGATGCTTGTGGGATCGTAATTGGTTCGCACCCTGCCGCCGCGCAGGACGACGTGGCCGAATGGATTGCCCGCCGTGCGCACAATGCTCGTCGCGCCGTCGGGATCGATGCCGAGAAAACTGTGCGCCGTGCGCGCCGAAAGCATCGCATCGACCGCCGTTTGCAGCGTGCCATCGGTGCCGTTCTTGAAGCCGACGGGCATCGAGAGGCCGCTGGCCATTTCGCGGTGCGTCTGCGATTCGGTCGTGCGCGCGCCGATGGCGGCCCAGCTCACGAGGTCGGCGATGTATTGAGGCACGACTGGGTCGAGGAACTCAGTGCCGGCCGGCAGGCCGAGTTCGTTGATCGCGACGAGTAGCTGGCGCGCCTTGCGCAGGCCGGTCTCGATGTCGTAGCTGCCGTCCATGCGCGGGTCGTTGATCAACCCCTTCCAGCCGATGGTCGTGCGCGGCTTCTCGAAGTAAACCCGCATGACGATGAAGAACTGGTCGGCCAGTTCCTCGCGCAACCGGGCGAGGCGCCGGGCGTAATCGAGCGCGCCTTCGGGATCGTGGATCGAGCACGGGCCGACGACGACGAGCAGGCGCGGGTCTTCCTTGCGGAGGATGCGCTGCACCGTGGCGCGGCCATCGACGACGGTGCGATTGGCCGGCTCGGTCATCGGGAAGGCGTCGCGGATCGCGCGCGGGGCGGCGAGCCGGACGATTTCGCGGACGCGCAGGTTGTTGACTGGCTGCATAACGGATTTATCGAGGCGGAGAGCCTAGCAGGGGCACGGCGGGCGTGGAACGGGAATTTTTGGGGCGATGGGAAACGGGATTGCAGCCATGGAGTGCGGGCGCTTTCATTCCCCGCATGGACGCGATCCGCATCCGCGACGCGACGCCGGCCGACCTGCCGGTGATCAACGACATCTACAACCACTACGTGCTCCACGCGACGTGCACCTACCAGACCGAGCCGGGCACGGCGGAGGAACGCGCGCAGTGGTTCGCCGCGCATGGCCCGAAGCATCCGGTGACACTGGCGGAACTGGACGGGCGCGTGGTGGGCTGGGGATCGTTGAGCAGGTTCCATCCGCGCGCGGCATACGGAAACACCGTGGAGGACTCGGTCTATCTGCACCACCAGTGGCTCGGGCGCGGGATCGGCAGCGCGTTGCTGGCGGACTTGATCGCGCGCGCGCAACGCATCGGCCACCACACGATCATCGGGGGCATCTCGGCGGACCAGCTCGCGAGCATCGCGCTGCATGCGAAGTTTGGTTTTGCCAAGGCGGCGAGGTTGCGCGAAGTGGGTTTCAAGTTCGGCCGGTGGCTCGACGTGGTGTGGATGCAGAAGATGCTGTGAGGGAAAAGGACTCAGGATTCAGTTCTTGTCCGCACGCGGGGCCGCCTTCGATTGAAAACTGAATCCTGAATCCTAAATCCCGAAGCCTTCGCCAACCCTCGCCTTCACTTCCTGTGCCTTGCCAGAAACCCCGGTTCATTCCCAGCGATGTCCGTGTGGCGCTGGCGGGCGATCAACTCACCGTAAACCCGCACGTCGCGCACGAACATTTCCAGCCGCCGGCGCAGCGTGTCGCTCACCACCTGGCCGTCGCGCACGTCCTCTTTCTCGACAAACGACACGCCGTAAGGCAGCGACCACGCGTAACACTGGCGGGCCACCGTGCGGAGTTGGTCGTGGACGGTCAGCCCCTTCTCGTGCGAGGCGACCAGCGCGGCGAAAAGTTTCCCGCCAAACTCCTTCCAGAAATGGTCGAGGAAATTCTTCATCGTGCTGCTGATGCTCCCGTGATAATCGGGCGTGCCCAGCAGGACGACGTCGGAGCGGTCCACGCGAGCCTTGAGCGCCGGGAACGAGGCGGCGTCGTAGGCCGTGTCGGGGTTGTAAAGCGGCAGCGGCTCGCGCAACAGATCGAGCACGTCCACCTCGCATCCGGCGACGCGGAGCTGGTCGGCGGCGGCCTGGATCACCGTGCGGGTGACCGAGACTTCATTGAGGCTGCCGACGACGGCGAGCACATTCAGCGGCGGCTGCGACATGACGCGACGTTAGCGGAAAGCCACGCTCGCGCAAGGAGACGAACCGCGCGGTCGTATCCCTATTTCGCAGGCGGAACGATTCGGAGCAAGGTGGGCGGAACGACAGCGATGAGTGGCGACTCGGGCGCAGTCAATCGCTGGGATTGCCTGCCCCCTTAATAATCCGCGCGCGGGCAGACACAAGTGGTCGCGAATGCACTCCGATAGAGGTTGGCGCCAACTACTGCTTCGCCGATTCGGCGTTCCAGACCTTGATGTCGTCGAACCAGCCGTCCTTGCCGCCGCAGCCGAGTTCGATCTTGGACTTGGTAGGATGCGCGATGCCCGGCGACTTGAGAAACGCCGCGGGCTTTCCATCCACAGTCGCACGCATCGAATCGCCGACCGTTTCCACGACGAGCGTGTGCCATTCACCGCTGGAGAGCTTCGCCGGGAAGGTCACGCTCCGACCTTCCAGCAACTTCGCGCGCTCGGCCTTCTTGGTTGGGTCGTTGGCCATCGCGTGGATGTCGTTGCGCATCGAGCCTTCCTTTTGGTCCGCGAGGGTGACACCGGTGGGCGTGACTCGCGCAAAGCAAATGTGCCCGTAATGCGCACCGGTGAAATTGCGGTCGTCGAACTCCACGGAAACAAACGTCGCGCCGTCGAAGCGGAACCTCACCTCCACCACGCTGTCCTTCGTGGGGACATCGAGCCCGTGGACGGCGGCGTGCGCCTTGATCGCCGGCTTGCCGTTGGCGGCGGGGACGTCCTTGTCGCGCAACTGCGTGCCCTTCAGCGCTCCGTTCTCGACCGCGAACGTCGGCACGACCTTGTGCCAGACCTTGGCCGGCTCAGCGCCTTGGAAGTCATCCGAGAAAAGCAGATCCTTCTTCATGGCGATCGGCCCGGCCGGGACAACGGGCAGTTTGGGCCCCTCGGCGGCAAAGACCGACGCGGTGACGAGTGAAAGGGCGATGAGAGAGAGGCGAGTGTTCATCGGGCGTTGAGTTTTTCGCGTTCGCGGACTGCTTCTTATCGCTCCCTGAGGATGGACTCAAGATACTTTGCCAGCAGCGCCGCGCTGTTGCGCTCCACGTCGCGGGCGCTGAACAGCAACGTCACTGTGCCCTTGCGCGCCGCGTCGAGAATCGGTTGCCACGCGGACGGGTTCTCGTCGAGTTCCGCGCGGTAACGCCGCTGAAACTCCGGCCAACGTTCCGGCCGGTGCGCGTACCATTTCCGCAACTCAGGGCTGGGCGACACTTCGCGCAACCACCCATCGAGCCGCAGCGATTCCTTCTTCATCCCACGCGGCCAGAGGCGTTCGACGAGCAACCGCATTCCATCCGACTTGGCGGCGGCTTCATACACTCGCTTCAACCGGATCATGCCTTATGCCTACACCCTCCCCCCGAACTCCGCACCAACTCGTCGAGCCAGGGCACCCATCACCACCGCAGGACACAGAATCCAAAATCCATCACCACGCCCTCCGCCGATTTTGCCAGTGGCACCGATGGCGCGAGCGAATAAAGCATCCGCCGTCCGTCCACTGCATCGGGCGTCGTGACGAGCAACCCCGCCGCGCGCATCGCGGTGAGGTGTTTGAGCGTCGCGTCCAGCCGCCGACCGGCGCTGCCGCGCAACACCGATGCCGGCTTGCCGCCGCCCAGCGCGAGCGACTGCAACAGGCTTCGCCGCACCGGGTCGGCGAGCACGGAAAAGATCAGGTCGGGTTTCCACTGCGCCGAAACCGGAGCCGCCGATGGGGATGGGGATGCAGCCTGCACGGCGCGATCATTGGAAAAGCCCCGCCGGCGTGCAAGCCGGCATTCCGACGTCCGGAAATCACCCGGCTCCGATGCAGGAACAAGCGCGAGCACTCCGCAATCGGCTGGGCCGGATGCAGGAACAAGCGGGAGCACTCCGCAATCGGCTGGGCCGGATGCAGGAACAAGCCGGACGACTCCGCAATCGTCGGCTCGGAATGCCGGAACAAGCCTCAGGACTCCGCAATCGGCTCGTCCAGCGACCGAAACAAGCCCCGGGACTCCTCAATCGGGCTTCCGGCTTTCAGCTACAAGCCCGAGGACTCCGCAATCGGATCATCGGGAAACAGAAACAAGCCCCGACACTCCGCAATCGTGTTCCAGGACATCGGAAACAAGCCCGGACACTCCGCAATCGGCCCGCCTGACATCGGAAATCCGCCGCGCAAATGTAGGGCGGAGCGCAAGTCTGCGACTCACGGCAACTACGACTGCCCGTGCGCTTGGGATTGAATTCGAGTGTATGGAACTGCGAACGTTGCTGCGGCTCACAGAGCCGCGCTCCGGACCGCGCCTCTGCGAGGCGCAGTTTCTAGGCGACGTTCACTGCCGCATCCTCACGCAAGCGCTTAACCTCGGCCTCAATAGCGTTTGCCATTGAAGCAACTTCTTGCGCCGTTGCACGGTACTCTGGCGATACCTGTTCTTGGCTCTTATTTGCGAGGAAGAATAACTTTGCAGCCGCTTGCGATACCAAATCAACCAACCGCGGCTCAGCGATACGGTTCACTGCGACCCACCGGTCGATCGCTTTCGCGGACAGGCCAAAAAGTTCTTCGCTCTCCCATTTGAAACCGTTGACGAGTTGGAGAATGCGACGTTGTGCGTCAATTCGATTGATGAACTCGTTCATGCTGTTGAGCTATTTCTACCAAACCCGACATCCAGTTTTCTATCACAGGTAATCCGCGCACGGCAAAATCTATCTCCACTTTTCTCGGCGGCATACCGTGGCCGCGAGTCGAGAGAGCGCGAGACCTGTGCAACACATTGTAGAGTTCTTCAGGAATCGGCGCATTTCTTTCACCAAGGTCGAAAGCAGCCCGGCGGGAAAAACTCGGCTTCACGCCGATCCCCAGAGAAAAGCACGTCGCGATATTTCTAATGCTGAGAAACGCAATCGAGAGTTCGAATACGCTGTTTGCCTCAACGGTGGCCAGTGCTTGCTGTGCCTGTCGGAAAAGTGTGCGGAATTTCTCGCAGTCCCGAACGCAGTTGCGATAACGGCTTGGATTGCCCAAGGAACGAATGTAATCGTGCTCATTTGCGGCGAAGACCATTCGGGACTCGCGCGATAAATGCCACGCGAATGGGTTGCCTTCATCCCACAACTCTTTGATGCGCCGATACGAGTAGATTGAAAAAACATCCGGGCTGAGCCGTGGATTTTGCTCGTCGACAATTGCCAACAGGTCGACATCTGAATCGGCGTCGATATCACCGCGGCAAATCGATCCGAAGGCGTAGATGTGCATGGCAGCTCACCGGCGATTCATTCGCTTGATGATGATCGACATTAAGAACCCGAACGCAATTAGTCGGACCGTGAGTATCAGTGTCAGATAGAATCCCGGATACTCCTTCGGCATGAGCGTTCCCAAGAAGACCTGAGGCGCTCGCAACACCGCGTGCTTGTAGCTGCTGAGCTGTCCGGCATCCATGAAACATGTTGCGTCAATCGCGGCGATTGCGACCAAGACAAGGCCGATGCTTCTCAACAGCTTAATCGGGCTTTCCCCATTCCCCCACACCCAATCAAGAAGCTTGAACCCAACCCATTCGAGAAACATTTCGATCCGTTTCCAGCTTTTGTATTTCGCCCTGTAGTACGATTCGTTCGAGTTCCATGCCTTCTTCAGGTGGACCTCTGTGGCTTCGAGTTCCACATGAATGGCCTGATTTGCTGCCTGAGCGTCCCCGAGTTGTTGGAAGTTCATTCGCAACGTGCGAGCGAACTTCATTTTTAGGTTTTCCGGGCCGGGGCATGAAGTGTTCAGAAGGTCACTGTCCACGATCGTTTTTTCAAACGTGGCGTAATCAAACTTGCAGCCGTTGAAGCTTGAACCATACAGGCTCGTGCCTGTAAAGCGGCAGCCCGTAAAATCACAGGAGTCGAACGTGCAGCTACGCAGATAGCAGCCGTCGAAAATGGAATAGCGAAAATCAATCTTGGTGAAACGCCGTTCCTTGGCTACGAGACGAACGAACAGATGATTCACGAAAGTCTGCTTTTCGATGTCACCATCAACCTTCTGGTCCTCAAGTCGAATTCGGTTGCTGGAAGTAAGCATGCGTTACTGAGTGGCTGACGAATTTAGAGTTTGGCGTAAACCTCCGCGCCCTTCTCCGCGAACTCCTTCGACTTCTCTTCCATCCCCTTCTTCAACG
Organism: Verrucomicrobiia bacterium; assembly: GCA_036522715.1. Classification (GTDB taxonomy): domain Bacteria; phylum Verrucomicrobiota; class Verrucomicrobiia; order Limisphaerales; family JACQFS01; genus DATDFH01. Next base: position 430 of record DATDFH010000125.1, on the reverse strand, counting down.
CCTCTTCCTCGGCGATGCCTTGTTCGGCGGCGTATTTGCGGACGTCTTCGGTGATCTTCATCGAGCAGAAGTGCGGGCCGCACATGGAGCAGAAGTGCGCGGTCTTTGCGCCTTCCTGCGGGAGGGTTTCGTCGTGGAACTCGCGCGCGGTCACGGGGTCGAGGCTGAGGTTGAATTGATCTTCCCAGCGGAATTCAAAGCGCGCCTTGCTCAACGCGTTGTCGCGGTATTGCGCGCCGGGATGGCCTTTGGCCAGGTCGGCGGCGTGCGCGGCGATCTTGTGGGCGATGACGCCGTCTTTGACGTCCTTCTTGTTCGGCAGGCCGAGGTGTTCCTTGGGCGTCACGTAGCAGAGCATCGCGCAGCCGTACCAGCCGATCATCGCCGCGCCGATGCCGCTGGTGATGTGGTCATACCCTGGTGCGATGTC
>DATDFH010000124.1:0-2599 GCA_036522715.1 Verrucomicrobiia bacterium | reverse complement strand
GCTGCCAGTGCCGTTGTTGGTTCCGGACACGCCCGCCAGACCGGCCAGGGTGCTGACCTCACCAGACGGGGAAATTTTTCGGATGGTGTTGTTTTGCTCGTCGGCGACATACACGTAGTTCGAGCTGTCGATGGCCACTTTGTTCGGACCTGAAAATCGTGCAGTGCTGCCAGCACCGTCGTTGGTTCCCGGTCCTCCCATCCGGCCGGCAATCGTGCTCACCACCGCCGTGGGCGTGACCTTCCGGATGGTGTTGTTGCCGTTGTCTGCCACGTAGAGGTTGGTGGAGGCGTCAACCGCAACGCCATTGGGATTGGAAAATCGCGCGACGTTGCCCGTGGCATCGACGTTTCCTTGAACCTGCGCCAATCCGGCGAACGTGCTGACGACGCCCGCAGGGGTGATCTTCCGAATCGTGTGGTTGCCGTAGTCACTCACGTAAACGTTGCCCGCCCCATCCACCGCCACTCCGGACGGAAAGCTGAAACGGGCGGCACTGCCGGTTCCGTCGTTGGTGCCAGATATTCCGGCCGTCCCTGCGAGCGTGCTCACGCTGCCCGCGGGAGTGATCTTCCGGATCAGGTGATTGAAGGAGTCGGCCACGTAGACGTTGCTCAATGCGTCCACAGCCACGCCTCTCGGGGTTTTGAACTGCGCGGCGCCGCCGGTTCCATTATTCGTTCCTGATGTTCCCGGTTGCCCTGCAAACGTCGTGACCGTCCCCAATGCGTCGATCTTCCGGATTGCATGATTGTTGGCGTCGGCGACGTAGATGACGCCTGAGCCGTCCACCGTCGCGCCGTAAGGACCGTTGAACCGCGCCGCGCTGCCGGTGCCGTTGTTCGTGCCCGACGTGCCCGCCAGGCCGGCGACGGTGGTCACGATTCCCGCGGTCGTGATCTTCCGGATGGTATGATTTTGGACGTCTGCGATCACGAGATTGCCCGTCCCGTCCGTTGCCACGCCGGTTGCGCCGAAAAACTGGGCCGAGCTGCCCGTGCCGTCGTTGGTGCCCGGCGTTCCCGCCAGTCCCGCCAGCGTGCTTACAATTCCAGCGGATGAAATTCTCCGGATCGTGCTGTTGACGGAGTCGGCCACATAGACATTGCCCGACGCATCCACCGCCGTTCCGGTGGGATTGTTGAAACGCGCGCTGACGGCGGTTCCGTCCGCGCTGCCGAAGCCGGAATTCCCCGCCAGTGTGAGGAAGGTGAACGTCTCAGCCACGGTGACCGCTGGCGCGGCGAGGACAAGGAACGAAAGACCGCAGACGACGAGCGAGTTTTTATTCATGCTGAAGCTTCCGTCCGGGGGTTTTCAGGTGAACTGAGTCAGACTATTGAATACGCACGGACAGGAATGTTCAAGGAACAAAACCGCGAAGCGAACGCGGAAATGAGAACCCGGCAGCCACAAGCGTGCGCGATGCAACCCAAGCCGGCAGCGGCGGCGACCGAGTTCCGTCATTGCCAACAGCACTGCGTCGCCGCTAAAGTCGCGCATCCGCCGGGGTTCGCCTCGCGGCCGTGATGCCCGAATACAAAGTCCAGTTTCCGGTTTTTGAAGGCCCGCTCGACCTGCTGCTCTACCTGGTCAAGAAGCAGGAGGTGGACATCTACGACGTAAACCTCACGCAGCTCGCCACCGAGTTCGTCGCCTACGTCGAGAAGATGCGCGAGCTGGATCTCGAACTGGCCGGCGATTTTCTCGTGATGGCCGCGACGCTCATGTACATCAAGAGCCGCGAACTTCTACCGGTTGACCAGCAGGTCACGCCCGAGGGCGAGGAGGATGAAAACGATCCACGCTGGGAACTCATCCGCCAGCTCGTCGAATACAAGAAATTCAAGGACGCGGCGGCGAATCTCCAGGAGCGCGAAATCGCCACCGAGAACACTTTCGCGCGCCGGCCGGGCAAGCTCGGATTCGAGAGCGAACTCCCTGCGCCGAAACCCGACGTGTCGCTCTTCGATCTCATCGGCGCCGTCAGTCAGGTGCTCAAGCGCTTCTCCGCCCGCGACGATGCGCGCGACATATTCCAGGACAAATGGACGGTGAGTGAAAAGATCGAATCCCTGCGCGCGCTCATTGCCAGCCGGCTGGTGATGAAGTTCTCGGAACTGTTCGAGGCCGCCACCAGCCGCACCGAGGTCGTGGTGACGTTCCTTGCGATGCTGGAGTTGATCCGATTGAAAGTGCTCGTGGTGATGCAACCCGAACCGTTCAGCGAAATTGAAATCCGCCAGGCGCCGCCGCCCGCGCCGCCCGCCGCCGCGCCGGGTGTCGAGACCGCGCCCGCACCCAATCCCTCGTAACTCATGGAACTGAAATCAATTTTGGAGGCCGTCCTCTTTTCGTCACAGAAGCCGCTCAGCGCGCGCGAACTGCGCGACCTGCTGACCACGACTGCCGAGAACTCGGACGAGGCGATCACGAAGTCGTTCAAGAAGGTAAAGGAAAGCGAACTCGACTCCGCGCTCGAAGCGCTCGCCAAGGACAGCGAGTCGCTCGCGCGCAGTTACCGCCTCGTGTGCGTCGCCGGCGCGTGGCAGTTCGTGACGCAGCCCGACTATGGTCCATGGCTCAAGACGCTCGTCGG
>DATDFH010000123.1:0-4956 GCA_036522715.1 Verrucomicrobiia bacterium | reverse complement strand
CGGGATTAACGCATCGCCAGACGACCATCTCCTCGCCGCTGAAGGACTCGCGCGAAATCTTTGAACCGCACTCGGGACACGTCTTCGGAAAATGAAACACCTTCTCGCTGCCCGTGCGCTTCCCGGTCACGACGCGCACGACGGCGGGGATGACCTCGCCCGCCTTCTCGATGACGACGGTGTCGCCGACGCGGATGTCTTTGCGGCGAAGTTCCTCCTCGTTGTGCAGCGTGGCGCGGCTGACCGTGCTGCCCCCGACGAACACCGGCTCCAACTCCGCCACGGGCGTGAGCGCGCCGGTGCGGCCGACCTGCACGGTGATGGCCTTGAGTTTCGTTTGCGCCTGTTCGGCGGCGTACTTGTAGGCCATTGCCCAGCGCGGGGCCTTTGAGGTCACGCCGCAGCGCTCGCGCTGCGCAAACGAGTTAAGCTTGATCACCGCGCCGTCGGTCTCGTAGGCGAAGTCGTGCCGGATCTTGTCCAGCGCGGCGATGGCTTCCATCAACCCGTCGGCGGAGTTGCAGAGCCACGTCTTCTCCGGCGTCTTGAAGCCGAGCGACTTCAGCGCGGCGAGCAATTCAACCTGGGATTGCGGAGTGTGAAATGCGGAGTGCGGAATGCCAGAGACCTCGCCGACGCCGTAGATCACCATGTCGAGCGGGCGTTTGGCGACGAGGCGCGGGTCGAGCTGTTTGAGGGAACCGGCGGCGGAATTGCGCGGATTGACAAAGGGTTCCTCGCCGGCGGCTTCGCGTTCGGCGTTGAGTCTCTTGAAGCCGGCCTTGGTCATGAAGACCTCGCCGCGGACTTCGATTACGCCCGGCAGACTCAGCTTCAATGGAATGCTGCGAATGGTTCTTAAGTTCGCCGTGATGTCGTCGCCGGTCGTGCCATCGCCGCGCGTGGCGCCGACAGCGAGGACGCCGTTCTCGTACCGGAGGCTGATGGCCAGGCCGTCCATCTTCGGCTCGACGACCCATTCGAGTTTCTCGCCGGGCAGCAGGCGCTCGATGCGCGCGACAAACTCGCGCACCTCCTCCGCTGAGTAGGTGTTGTCCAAGCTCATCATCGGCACCGCATGGCGCACGGACGCGAATTCACCAAGCGGCTCGCCGCCGACGCGCTGGCTGGGTGAATCGGGCGTGGTGAGTTCGGGGAACTGCTTCTCCAGGTCGAGCAGATCGTGGTAGAGCCGGTCGTATTCCGGGTCGCTGATGACGGGGCTGGCCTCAACGTAATAACGATGGTCGTGCTTGCGAATTTCGCCGGCCAGTTGGGCGTGGCGGGTCTTGGCTTGGGCGAACGTCATCGCGCTCGTTCTACCGTGTGGGCCGGTGCCGTGCAAACGCTTTACCAGCCGGTGCCGATGTGGTTTCCTCTGCCGCCATGAGCCAGGCCAGCTACGATCTCCGCCGTGCAACCGTGGAAGACCTGCCCGCGTTGCGTCCGCTGTGGCAGGCGGCGGGATTGCCCGGGGCGGAGTTGGAAAAGCGCTTCACCGAATTCCAGGTGGCGGCCCGCGGCGCAAAACTTCTTGGAGGAATCGGCCTGCGCATCAACGGCCAGCACGCGTGGCTGCACAGCGAAACCTTCACCGCGGAGGCCAACACGGACGAATTGCGCGCGCTGCTCTGGGGCCGAATCCAGACGGTCGCGCGCAATCACGGGCTGGCACGGTTGTGGGCGGATTCCAGCCGCCCGTTCTGGCCGCAACAAGGTTTCACCGCGCCCACGCCAGAGGTGCTCAAGCGGCTGGCGGACTCGGGCGGCGGGAGCGGCGACGGCTGGCTGACGCTGCAATTGAAGGAGGAAACCGCTGGCCTGTCACTCGATCACGAGTTTGAGCTTTTCAAGCAGGCCTCGCGCGAGGAGAGCGAGGCAATCGTGCGCCGCGCCAAACTGATGAAGGTGGTGGCGCTGCTGGTTGCGCTCGCGGTGTTCGCGCTTGTGGTTGTCGCGGCGGTCTTCTTCTTCAACCATCGCACGAAGATGGTGCAGTGACGCGGCTGAACGCATCTTGATCTCCGGACCCGCGAGGAAGCGAAAGCGCAGGATTACGAGCAAGAGCCTGGGGAAAGGATCACTTCGTCAGGTAATACTTTTTCGCGTATTCCTGCACCATACGCCAGGTGTTGAACTGTGGCGTGATGGTGGCCATCGCGCGGCGGATGCGCTGGAGCCATTGGCGCGGAATGCCCGCGGCGTCGCGGTTGAAGAAGCTCGGCACCACTTCCTCGGTCAGCACCTTGAAGAGGTTCGCGCTGTCGCGCAGGTCCTGCTCCTCGATGCTATCGGGGTGGGTGTCGTCACCGATGGCGAAGCCGTTGGTGCCGTCGTAGGCCTCGCGCCACCAGCCGTCGAGGATGCTCAAGTTGAGACAGCCGTGGCAGGCGGTCTTCATGCCGCTGGTGCCCGAGGCTTCGAGCGGGCGGCGCGGGTTGTTGAGCCAGACGTCGCAACCGGAGACCATCTGCCGCGCCACGTGCACGTCGTAGTTCTCGATGAAGACGAGGTGGCCGTTCAACTCGGTGTGCTTGCCGAGGTGGATGATGTGCTGGATGAACTTCTTGCCCTCGTCGTCGCGCGGGTGCGCCTTGCCCGCGAAGACGAACTGCACCGGACGCGCCTTGTCGTGGCAGAGCTTCACGATGTCCTCGATGCGCTGGAAGATCAGCGGCGCGCGTTTGTAGGTGGCGAAGCGGCGGGCGAAGCCGATGGTCAGCGCGTCGGGATTGAGCAGGTGGTCGAAAGCGATGAAGTCACCGCGGCGGAAACGCTCACCTTGGATCAGCAGCCGACGGCGGGCGAACTCGATCAATTCGCGCCGTAGCCGGAAGCGCAACGCCCAGAGTTCCTCGTCAGAAACAAATTCCGGATCGGTCACCTGGCGCCAGAATTCGGGCGAGTTGACCTCGCTTTCCCACGAACCGTTCGCGCTCCAGAAGCGGGTCGAGGCGCCGGCAGCTTGTTCCTGGCTCTTGTCGGCGACCTTTTCGCCGAGCTTGCGCCGCCAGTAACGCCGCACCGTGCCCTTCATCCAGCCAAGCAGATGGACGCCGTTGGTGACGTGGCCGATGGGCACGTCCTCGACCTTCCGGTCCGGGTAGAGGCAATGCCACATTTCGCGGCTGACCTGGCCGTGCAATTCGCTCACGCCGTTGGCCGCGCGCGAAAGCTTGAGCGCGAGGACCGTCATGCAGAACGGCTCGTCGGCATCGCCCGGCTTCACGCGGCCGAGGTCCATCAACTGCTCGTGCGTCAGCTTGAGTTGCGCGCAGAATTTCTGGCCGGTGTAGGCCATCAGGTCGCTGGTGAAACGGTCGTGCCCGGCCTCGACCGGCGTGTGCGTGGTGAACAAGCACTCGACCTTGGTTTCCTCGAAGGCCTGCTCGAAGGTTTTCCCCGCGCCGATCCGTTCGCGAATCAACTCCAGCGTCAGAAACGCCGCGTGGCCCTCGTTCATGTGGAACACCGACGGCTGGACGCCGAGCGCGCGCAACAACCGCACGCCGCCCACGCCCAGCACGATTTCTTGCATGATGCGCGTGGAGATGTCACCGCCGTACACGCGGAGCGTCAGGTCGCGGTGATGCGGCTGGTTCTCCGGCAGGTTTGTATCGAGCAGATACACCGGGCAGCGGCCAACGTTGACCCGCCACGCGCGAAACAGCACCTGCGTCGTCCCCACGCGGACGCTGCAGATGAGCGGTTCGCCCGCGGCGTTGAGCACGGGTTCCATCGGCAGGTTTTTCGGATTGAGCAGCGTGTAGTATTCGGTCTGCCAGTTCTCGTGGTTGATCGCCTGTTGGAAGTAGCCTTCGCGGTAAAAGAGGCTGATGCCGATGAAACCCAGCCCGAGATCGGACGCGGATTTCGCGTGATCGGCCGCAAGCACGCCGAGGCCGCCGGCCGCAATCGGCAGCGTTTCGTGAAAGCCGAACTCGGCGCTGAAGTAGGCGACCGGATTGCGGGCGAGTTGCGGCGCGTTCGCGGCGCCCCAGGTATCCGGCTCATTGAGGTAGGCGTAGAAGCGCGCAAGGACATTGTGCACGCGCGAAGCGAACTCGGGGTCCTGCAGGCGGCAGTGCAGCTCGTACTCGGACACTTCGTGGAGAATGGCGACCGCGTTGTGGTAGAGGTTCTGCCAGCTTCGCGCGGAAAGTTCCTGGAAAATTTCCTGTGCCTCCTGATTCCAGGTCCACCAAAGATTACGGGCCAGGCGGTTGAGGCCCGTGGTCAAGCGCGTCACTTCATCCGGCCGCAAGGGCGCGTGTTTCATAGGTCAAAGTCCAATTTCGGTTTCAGTTTTAGAGCGGCGCAAAAATACGCCGTCCGACGCTAGACATGCGAGGGGAGAGGGGCAAACAAAAATCCAAGGCGTGCGGAGGCTGAAGCGAAACAACAAGCCGCAAGCCTAAAGCCGCAAAGAAGCTGCAGAATCGAAGTTGCAAACTTCAACGCTTGTCGCGCGCACGCGTCATGGGAATTGTGGCTTTAGGCTTGCGGCTTGTTAATTCGAAGTCGCCGCGCCTGTCGTCGCGGCGGCTGTGGTTTCGACGGGCTTTCGCCAGTAGTCGGGCAGGTTCACTTTCGTCTCGACGAGGATCTCGAGGATGTTTCTCCGGTCGCGCGCGCGGAGGTTGGCGAAGTTCTCGCTCGCGTCCTTGCCGGTGAGGATGTCGTATAGCCGCTGCAGGAGGTGATCGCGCATCACTGTGGGCAGCGCGTCGAACGCCTCCGAATAGATGAGGTAGCTGCAGGGAAATTTGAAGAGGCGCGTCTGGAGATCGAAGTCGCGGAGCGAACGGCCCTGCTTGTCGCGCGGGCCGAACGCGGTGAAGTCTTTCACGTATTGCGGATTGCCCTCGACCGGCGCGGCCAGTGGTGCTTCCTCGGTGAAAAGCAGGTAGCGCAGAAACGCGGCGACCTGCGTGCGCAGGTAGCGGATGTGCCCGT
>DATDFH010000122.1:0-3949 GCA_036522715.1 Verrucomicrobiia bacterium | reverse complement strand
GAAGCGGAAGGAATGAAGTTGAGCAAGGCCGACCTCGAACGCCTGGCCAGCGCGACGGGCCGCTTCGTGAAACTGCCCAACTCCGGCTGGGTCGAGCTCGACACCGACGCGGTGCAAGGCGCGCACGAAGCGATGGCCGATCTCGGCGTGGACGGCTTGATCGCCGTGCCGCAAAAGGTCGGCATGGAGCACGTGGCGCACCTGGACGAGCAGGAGTTCGGTCGGTTCGCCGATTCGCCGGAGGCCAAGGCGTTGCGCGAGCGCGTGCGGGACTTCAAAGGCGTGCCCGCCATCACGCTACCGGCAATGGTGCAGGCCGAGATGCGGCCCTATCAAAAGGACGGTTTCGATTTCCTCGCGCACCTCGTGCAAATCCGCCTCGGCGGCATCCTCGCCGACGACATGGGTCTCGGAAAGACATTGCAGACGCTCACGTGGTTGGCGTGGCACAAGGAGCGCAACCGGAAAAATCCGAAGCCGTCGCTCGTGATTTGCCCGGCGTCGGTGATGCACAACTGGCGACGCGAGGCGGAGCGCTTCACGCCCGGCCTGAAAGTCCTCGTGCTCGAAAGCGGCGCGGCGCGGCACAACTTGCGCGCGAAAATTCCGCAGCACGATTTGATCGTGACGAACTACGCGTTGCTCCGACGCGACTTGGAGGAGTTGCAGAAGTTCGCCTTCCGCGCGGTGATTCTCGACGAGGCGCAGTTCATCAAGAATCCCGGCGCGCAGGTCACGCAATCTGTGAAGCAGCTCAAGTGCGAGAACCGTCTCGCGCTTACCGGCACGCCGCTGGAAAACCGGCTGCTGGATTTGTGGAGCATTGTGGACTTCATCCAGCCCGGCTACCTCGGCTCGCAGGAACAGTTCCTCGAAACTTACGAGCCGAAAGGCGAGAACGCCGAGAGCGAACAGCGCATTGCGCGCAAGCGGCTTTCCGCGAAGCTGCGCCCGCTCCTGTTGCGCCGCTTGAAGAAGCACGTCGCAAAAGATTTACCCGACCGCATCGAGCAGCGCCGTGATTGCCCGCTCGGCGACGAGCAACGGAAACTTTACCTCGCCGAACTGCGCCGGAGCCGCGACCAGATCATGCAAGCTGTCGCCGAGCAGGGCTTGAACAAGAGCAAGATGCACGTGCTCGCCGCGCTCACGAGGTTGCGTCAGGTCTGCTGCCATCCGCAACTCGTCGGCAACGATTCGCCCAGCGGCAAGACCGAGACGCTGTTCGAGTTGCTCGATTCGCTCGTGGCCGAAGGGCAAAAAGTTTTGGTCTTCAGCCAGTTCGTGCAGATGCTGCAACTGTTGGAGAAGGAATGTCACGCGCGCAGCATCAAGACGCACATCCTCACCGGCCAGACCAAGGACCGGCAGGAAGTCGTGGCCGCGTTCCAGAGCGACCCGAGTCCGGGCGTATTCCTGTTGAGCCTGCGCGCGGCGGGCACGGGGCTGAACCTCACCAACGCCAGCTACGTGGTGCTTTACGATCCGTGGTGGAATCCGGCGGTCGAGGCGCAGGCGATTGACCGATCGCACCGCATCGGCCAGACGCAAACCGTCAACGCCTACCGGCTCATCGCGCCCGGCACGGTCGAGGAAAAAATCTGGGAGCTGCAACAGAGCAAGGCGCAAACCATCGCCGACGTGCTCGGCGAGGAAGGCTTCGCGCGCAGCCTGACGAAGACGGAGTTGGAGTATTTGTTTGCGGAGGATTGAAGTCCGCTTCGCAGGCGTAAGGCTCACGCCGCTGCCGGAAGCGCGGGCATTTTTCGCCGATGCCGATGCATCCACCACGCGGTGAGTCCCGCCGCGCCGGAGCCGAGCACGAAGCCCGCGCACGCGCCGAGGGAAAGATTCAGTTCCTTGTTGGGCCGCACGGGTTTCACACCGGGCACAGCCTTGTCCATGATTTCGACGAGCGTGGTCTTGGGGAGCGCGATGTCAATTTGTTCGGAAGCGATTTTCATTTCCAGCACGCGCTTGAAGCTGAGCAGACTCTCCAACTCGCGCTTCTTGTCGAAGTAGGGCCGCGTTCTCACGGCGCGGTCGAGATCACTCTGCCTTTGGTCCTCCATCGCTTTTTGCGTCTTGGTAACGTTCGCTTCCGTTCCCTCCAGTTGCATCGCCATTGCGGCCAGGATGCCGTTCACGTTTTGATCCACCTTCTTGTTCAAGTCATCCAATTGAGCTTGCACCCGGGAGCACTCCGGATGCTCTGGGCTAAAATCCTTCCTCAACAGCACCAGCTTCTGTTCGGCGAGATTCTTCTGGCTCAACAGTTCCACCAGAAGCTGGTCCGGGTGTGTCCGCGGCAACACTTGCTTCAACTCCTCCGCGTTCAACACTTTCAATCTCTCAAGCGAGTGCTGCAATTCAGTCGCCCGCTTTGATTCATCCAGCAACTGGGTCTGCGTACGGCTCATGGCCTCCGCGGTCAGCGTCGGGATCGGCGCCGAAGCCTGCGCATCGGCCTCTGAGATCCGGAGCTCCTTGCGAAAGGCCTCCAGTTCGTCTTGGGTCCGGCGGACTTTTTCCTCCTGTTCCTTGTAGCGTCCCTCCAGCGCCTTGAGGCCGCCTCGTATCAACGCAACGCTTTCCTGCTGGCGATAATCGCGATAGGTCTCGGCGATGGCGTTGGCGATGCGCGCCGCCTCGTCGCGGTCTTCACTGAACACGCGGATTTCGATGAACGCGGTGTTGCGAATCGGGCGCAGGTCCAGACGGGCTTTGAGCAGCGCCAGACAGTCCCAGGTTTTAAGCTTGCTGCCGGTGCCGTACTTCCTGCCCCAAACTTGGTTCAGATTCAACTCGTCAATGACCCGGCCCAGAATGACCTCCGATTGGATGGCTTCAAATTCCGTCTGAATGAAGTAAGGATCGTAAGCCGACGAGTCCCGTGCGGCGGCTGAGTCATTGGTGTTCTTTCCAATCTTGATGCGCGCCGTGCTGGCGTAAGTCTCGGGCAAAAGAAACGTGATGATGGCGCACAGCATGAAAACCAAAATGAATACCAGCATCGCCACGCCGATAAAGGCTTTGAGCGGCGCGGGACCGGGACGGGCGAGTTGGGAGATTTTTTCTGCCATGGTTTTTTCCCCTTTCAGTTCGGAGAGATGTTCGAGGATCGAGGTCTTCAACAAATCTGGAATCACCCGCAGCCACAGCAACACGAACCCCCATCGGCGCGACGCGCGCCAGGCATCGCGGGACTGGTCGCGGAAAAGTTGCGCCATCAGCGGGCCGTATTCCTCGCGGTGCGCCTTCGGGTAGAGCACCAACAACCGCTCGTAGAGTTTCTGCGAACTCCGCATGGTTGGGGTTTCGACAGGCGTGGACATGGTTTGCTCAACCGGCCATCGTGTGCGCCAGTTTGCCGATGAGTTTCTTGCCGCGCGCCACGGCCACCATCTCGACGTAACGCTGCGCTTCGGCCTTCACGACGCGCTGGCCGACGCCAGTCAGGCGGTAGTAGCGGCGGCGCTCGTCATCCGACTCCGCATCGGGCCGCTCGTCCGATTCCTCGATCAACTGCGCTTCGATGAGCCGCTTGACCGTGCCGTACAACGTGCCCGGCCCCATCTTGATCCGGCCCTCGGTGTGTTCCGCCACTTCCTGCATGATCGCGTAACCGTGGCGTTCGCCGTCCGCCAGCGCCAGCAGGACATGGAACACCGCCGGCGTAAGCGGCAACATCGCTTCATGATCGTTCTTGGCTTTCGGCATAGCTATATCCGTTGCGGATATAGTTGCCGAAATCGCAGAACGGGTCAACAAGTATTTTTCACCGGGAGGCGAGCGTGAAGCGGGACGGATTACTCGTACCTCAGTGACTCAATCGGATCGAGGTTCGCCGCCTTGAACGCGGGATACGTGCCGAACACGACGCCGACGATGGAGCAGATCACAAGGCCCAGCACGACCCAATCAATCGGGATTGCCGGCGGGAGTTTCA
>DATDFH010000121.1:0-5430 GCA_036522715.1 Verrucomicrobiia bacterium | reverse complement strand
ACGACGCTCTACACGACCAGCCGCAAGGTGCAGGCGACCTATCAGGATCTTTTCGAGCGCCAGTTCGAGACACAGATCGAAGCCTTCACCGAGGCGCAGGAATTGCGGCTCGAACCGGTGCGCAATCTCTGCCGGATCCTTGCGCAGACTCCGCAGATCGTCTCTGCACTGCAGTCCCCGCAGATTGCGACCAACGGCCTCTACGGCGCCTCGCGGACGGACCTCGACACCATCGCCGGCGAAGGTCATCGCGGACCGCGCCAGCCGCGCGCGTCCTATTGGGGATTCCTCGATGCCCGTGGGAACATCATCGATCCGCCGCGCGGCATCGGCATGTCGGAAAGCGGCCGGCGGTTTCACGAGCAGATGGCCTTCGCGCGCCTCGCCATGTCGAGCAAGGACAAGCAGGAGATCGGCTACACGCCGCCGCCTGGCAAAAACCAGCAAGGCTCGCCGCACGAGGTCATTTTCACGCGGGTGCTCGACCCGGTGACGAAGAAGTTGCTCGGCGCGCTCGTCGTTGGCTTTCCGCTGCCTGACCAGGAGCAGCGCGTGCTCATCAAGGTCAGCCAGATCATGACAGGCATGTTGATCGGCACCAATGTTTACTCACGCACCATCCCGCCGCCGCTTTTGGGCGCGGTGGCCGCGATGGTCGCGAAGGATGTCAAGGCGACCGTCCACGCCCACCGTGACCTGATGATCAACGTCGCCGGCGTACCGCACCGCATTTTCTACACGCCGCTCAACGAGGAGTCGGAGTTCCCCATCGTGTATCAGGTGGGCGTGTTCTCGCTCAAGCAGGTCCGGCAGGAGCAGGCCGACCTTCGCGACAAGGTGCTCGCGTTTGGCGCCGTGATGTTGCTGGCCGCGCTGGGGTTGAGCCTCCTGCTGGCCAATGGCCTGGCGATCCCGCTCCAGGCGCTGGTGCGCGCCACCGAGGAAATCCAGCGCGAGAATTTCAACTTCAAGGTCCCTGTACACAGCCGCGACGAACTGGGCCGGCTGGCCGAATCCTTCAACCGCATGGCCGAGGGCCTCGCGCTCAAGGACAAGTACTACCACGTCCTGAGCATGGTGACCGACCGCTCGGTCGCCGACGAACTGGTGGCCGGCCAGTTGCAGCTCGGCGGCGAAACGCGCGAAGTCACCGTGCTGTTCTGCGACATCCGCGGCTTCACCGCGCTCACGCAAAACATGCCGCCGCACGAAATTGTCGCGCTTCTCAACGAGCACATGACCGCCCTGACCCGCGTGGTCTATGAGCACCACGGCGTCGTGGACAAATACATGGGCGACATGATCATGGCGCTTTTCGGCGCGCCAAAGAGCTACGGCGATGATGCCTTCAACGCGGTTTGCTGTGCGCGGCGGATGATCCAGGTGCGCGAAGAACTCAACCAGACTTCGGCCCACCGGATTTCCATCGGCATCGGCATGGCCACCGGCGCGGTCGTCGCGGGCTGCATGGGTTCGGCCGACCGCGTGAATTACACCGTGCTCGGCGACCGGGTAAACCTCGCCTCGCGCCTGAGCAGCCAGACGCGCTCGGCGGAGGTGCTCCTCGACCAGACGACGCGCGAAAAACTTGGCGAGCGCGTCTGGGTGGAACCGGTTCCCGACCTGCGCCTCAAGGGATTCAGCGAACCGGTGCACGCGTTCCGGCTCACCGATGTGGTGGCTGCACCCGCACCGGCGATGGCGGCGGATTAACTCTGCGTCATCTCGGACTTCGCCGCGATCGCTTCGGAGAGCACGCCCAACGCCTCGGCGCGCACCACCGAGCCAACGAGTTTCTTCTCCTTCGTCGAGTTGACCACCGGCACGTTGCGCAGTTCGCTAGCGAGGAGCAGCGGCAGCGCGTCGATCAAGCCCTGGCTCGGCGTCAGGCACGCGGGCGGCGGGCGCATCACGTCCGCCGCGATGACGCCACGCAATTCCTGGCCGGCGTTGAGGAACTCCTTCAAGTCGTGCAATGCCACCAGGCCGAGCAGGCGCTGTTCGTCATCGACCACCGGAAGAAAATTATTCGGGTTGGTCAGGAAGCGTTCCGCCATCTCCGGCATCGTGGCCGTTTGCGGCAGCGGCGGGATCGGTGCTTGCATCAATTCGCCGACCGTCCGTTGCGTGGCGGCGCCGAGGTCGGTTTTCTCGACTCCTTCAAGCAGACCCTTTTGCCGCAGCGGCTCGGTGTAGATCGACGCCGGATGAATGCCGCGCGAAACGAGGCTCGACACCACGCACGCGAGCATCAGCGCCGGCATCAGCGAGTAGTCGAGCGAGATTTCAAACACGAGGATCATCGCCAGCAGCGGCGAATGCGTCGTTGCCGCGAGCAATGCCCCCATGCCCGCGAGTCCGAACACGCCGTTGGGAATCGTTTTTCCCAAGCCGAATTCGTTCAGCCCAAGTCCGAACAAACTCCCGACGGCGACGCCGAGGAACAGCGTCGGCGTGAACACGCCGCCCACCGTGCCCGAACCGACCGTCAGCGACGTGGCGACGAGTTTGGCGAGGAGCAAACCGGCAAGCCAGCCGAGCGCGGGTTCAATCTGAAGGATGTGGCTGGCCACGCTGTAACCGTTGCCCCACACCTCGGGATGCCACAGCGCGATGCCGCCCACCGCGAGACCACCGAGCGCGACGCGGACGTAAAGCGGCACGTTCAGCTTCGCGAAGAGACGTTCGCTCGAATCCAGCGAGCGGAGAAATAATCCGCCGAGCACGCCGCCGATCAGCCCCAGCGGAAGGAACCACGGCAACTGCGAGAGCCGTGTGAAATCAAACGCCGGCACGTAATACGTCGGCGCCATCGCCAGGAAGCTTCGTGACACTACCGCCGCCACCACCGACGCAAAGACCAGCGGCGCGAAGAGGCTCATCGAAAAATTGCCCAGCACGATTTGCGCGGCGAATACCGCGCCGGCCACGGGCGCGTTGTACGCCGCGGCGATCCCCGCCGAGGCGCCGCACGCCACCAGAAGGCGCAGGCGGTACGGCTGCCACTTCGCCAGTTGTCCAAGCTTTGACGCGAGCGATGCGGTGAACTGCGTGATCGATCCTTCGCGCCCGATCGACGCGCCGGTGCTGATGCTCACGACCGACGAGAGCGATTTCACCAGCGCCGGCCGGAACGGCAGGCGACCGTCGCCTGCCGCCACGACTTCGAGCAGATTGGCCGTGCCGCGCCGGCCGACCAGCCGCAGCCCGAAAAAAAGCACCGCGCCGGCGACCAGCGCGCCGAGCGTCGGCACGGCCACGCGCAGCCACGGTGGCAGGTCCTTCGCCAGATCAACGAGATCACCCAGGCGCCCAATCGCGCACATTTGGGCAAGCTTGATGAAGTAGTAGAAGAGCACATTGACGACGCCGCCAATGACGCCGACGCCGCCGGCGAGCAAGAGGTGGAAACCTTCCTCCGTGAAACGGATGCGTTCGCGGACGCGCAGCGCGCGCTGCCAGTGGTGGCGCACCCAGTCCACCGCGGCTTCGACGCCACGTTGAAAAACGCCCGGCAACCGTTTCACGATTTCAGCGTAACGCCACGGCTCCGCTTCTGGCGAGGGCGATTCGTAGCGCGGCTGAAACTCAACGTTTGCGCCGCCCGCGCGCGCCGCGTAAGCTCGGCAAGTTTCACCGCATGAAGAAATGGCTCATTGTGCTCCTCGCCCTTGGCGTCGCCGGCTGGTTCGGCTGGCAGCAGTGGCTCAAGTGGCAGGCGCAAAACGCGCTCGCGCAGAAAAACGGCGCGCGCAAGACCACCGCGGTCATCGAGAAGCGCGACATCCGCTTCAACATCAGCGCCGCCGGCGAGATCGGGCCGGCCGACCAGGTTTCCGTGCGCCCGGAAATCAACGGCCGCATCTCCGAGTTGCCTGTGGACATCGGCGACCAGGTGAAAAAAGGCGCGCTGCTCTTCGCGCTGGATGACTCCGACCTGCAAATCGAACGCGCCCAGCGCAAGACGGAGATCCAGGGCGCACAGCTCTCCCTCGAAAAGTGCCATCGCAACTTCAAGCGTGCCGAGGATTTGTTCGCCGGAAAGCTCATCTCGCAGGAGGTACATGACGACAGTCGGACGGATTTCGAGCTGGCGAAGAATTCCCTCCAACGCCTCCAACAGACGCTCGCGATGGTCGAAGACCGGTTGACCCGGACAAAGATTCTCGCGCCGTTCGACTGCACGGTGCTCACGCGGCCCGTCTCCATCGGCCAGGCCGTCGCCGGCACGGCGGGCATGAACGCCGGCACCGAAGTGATGACCATCGCCAACCTCAACGACATGATCATCCTCTCGCACATCAACCAGGCCGACGTCACGCGCCTCAAGGACGGCATGGAGGTGAAGGTCGAGGTTGAGGCGATCAACGGCCTCGTGCTCACCGGCCGCGTCGAGCGCATCGCGCCGCAGGCGATGGTGAAGAACGGGATCAAGGGTTTCGCGACGCGGATCGAATTGAAAAATGCCTACGGCAAGGTCCGTCCCGGCATGACGGCGAACCTCACGATTCCGTTGAGCACCGCAGACGACGTGGTGGCCGCGCCGCTTGCGGCCATCTTCACCGAGCAGGGCGAACGTTTTGCCTACGTGAAGAAGCCGAATGGCGATGAAGACGAGCAATGGGAAAAGCGCCCGGTGACCATCGGCGTGTCCGACTACGAGTTCGTCGAAGTGCAAAGCGGCCTGCAAGTGGGCGACACCGTTTCGCTCATCACGCCGGAGAAGTCCGCGGACGCGCCGAACGCGAAGCCGAAGGACAAACCCAATGGCAAGACCGAGAAGAAAACCGCCACGAAGGCGAAGGACGGCGCGGCGGTGGCGAACTGAGCCTGGTTGCTTTCCTTCGCATGTCTCTCGTCGAACTTCGCAACGTCCACAAGCACTACCACCTCGGCGGCGAGGAAATCCGTGCGCTTGATGGTGTGTCGCTCGACATCGAGGCGGGCGAGTTCATCTCCATCATCGGGCCCTCCGGCAGCGGCAAGTCCACCCTGATGCACATCCTGGGCTGCCTCGACTCCCCGACCCGCGGCACCATCCGGCTCGACGGCACCATGATTCACGACGCACCACCGCGCGAGCTGGCCCGCATCCGCAATCGGAAGATCGGGTTTGTCTTTCAGTTCTTCAACCTGCTGCCCAAACTCAGCGTCCTGCAAAACGTCGAGCTGCCCATGATCTACAGCGGCCTGCCCGGGCGCGAACGCCGCGCCCGCGCCCTGCGCGCGCTCGAAATGGTGGAAATGGAGAATCGCGCCCGGCATCGCCCCATGCAACTGTCCGGCGGCCAGCAGCAGCGAACCGCCATCGCCCGCGCCCTGGTCAATGACCCCAAGATCGTGTTCGCCGACGAACCCACCGGCAACCTCGACTCGCACACCGGGGAGGTCATCCTGGAACTGTTCCGCCGCCTCAGCCAGGAGGGCCGC
>DATDFH010000120.1:0-4680 GCA_036522715.1 Verrucomicrobiia bacterium | reverse complement strand
CCTTGCCGCCGCGACCGCACGGCCGTTGTCCGGGCAGCAACTCGCCGACGCGCTGCGCGGCTTGTGGGCCGAACTCGATGTGGCGACACGCCTCGACGAGTGGAGCGCCACGCCGGCCGGTTCCGCCGCGGGGCGCGTGCCCGGGACGGTTCACTTGACCGTGTGGCAGCAGATGCAGGAGTGGTTGGAGAATCTCGACCGGGCGTTTCCCGACGGCACCGAGCCGCTGCCGTTGCGCGAGTGGCTGCCCATTCTTGAAGCGGGCCTCGGTGGATTGAGCGTCGGCGTGATCCCGCCCGCGCTCGATCAAGTCTTGATCGGCGCGGTGGACCGCTCGCGCAATCCCGAACTGGAACTGGCGCTCGTGGCGGGCCTCAACGAAGGCGCCTTCCCCGCCGCGCCGTCGCCGGGTTTCCTGCTGACCGACGCCGAGCGATCCGTATTGGAGCGCGAGGATGTCCACCTTGGCCCGACGACACGCCAGCAACTCGGCCATGAGCGCTATCTCGGCTACATCGCGTGCACACGCGCGCGCGGCCGGCTGATCCTCACACGCGCCGAGCGCGACGCGGACGGCAAGCCCTTGAATCCCTCGCCGTTTTTCGCGCACGTCCGCCGGCTCTTTGCTGAACTCAAGGAGGAAAACTTCAACGGCTTCAAGCCGTGGAGCGAAGGTCTGCACGCCAGCGAAGTCCTCGCGCCGCTCTCAGCCTCGGCGGAAATCGCGCTCTCATCACTCGAACCCGTGCCCGCGCTGCGCGACGCAGTGCAAGCGTTGCGGCAGCAACCGCGCTACGGCCAACCGCAATCCCTCGCTCCGGCCATCGCCGAACAGTTGCACGGCCCGGCCGACCTGTTCACCTCCGTGAGTCGCATCGAGCAATTCGCCGCGTGCCCGTTCCGTTTCTTCGTCAACTCGGGCCTCGCCGCCGAAGAGCGCAAACGTTTCGAGATGGACGCCCGCGAGCGCGGGAGTTTTCAGCATGACGTGCTGGCGCGCTTCCACGAGGAACTTCGCGCGGAGAACAAACGCTGGCGCGATCTCGCTCCGGGCGAAGCCTCCGAACGAATCGCACGCATCGCGGCAGCCGTCGGTGACGACTTCCGCGGCGGCTTGTTCCAAGCCAGCGACCACAGCCTGTTCACCGCGCGCAGCCTCACGCGCTCGCTACAATCGTGCGTCGAGACGCTGATCGCATGGATGCACGCGGGCTACCTGCCCGACCCGTACGCGGTTGAGTTTGGCTTCGGCGGTCGCGACGACACGGCCGGGCCGTGGTCGCTTGACCTCGGCGCGGGGCACCGACTGCTCTTCCGCGGCAAGATTGACCGCATCGACCTCGCGCGTGACGCGGCGACCGGTGCCAGCCTGTGCGTCGTGCTCGATTACAAGTCGAGCGCCAGAAAGATTGACCGGTTGCTGCTGGAGCACGGGATTCAAATCCAACTGCCCGCCTACCTCGCTGCCCTGCGGGCGCTCGGCGCCGGCGGAAAACTTTTCGGTACAGGGCGACTGGTTCCCGCCGGTGTGTTTTACGTGAACCTGCGCGGAGCTTACCGACGCGGCGAAAGCCGGGACGATGTGTTGAGCGGTGCCGAACAGGTCCGGCAGGCGGCGTTTCAACACAGTGGCCGGATTAATTTCGCCGCGCTACCGCAACTCGACTCGCAATACCCGGCGGGCAAGAGCGGGCAGTTCAAATACCGCGTCACAAACACCGGCCGGCCTTACAAGGGCGGCGAGTTGCTCGAAGCCGAAGCGTTCGCCGCGCTGCTTGACGACGTGGAGCGGCAACTCATCACCATGGGCCGCCGCATCTTCGCGGGCGACGCCGCCGTGGACCCGTATCGCAAAGGCGGCGAAATCGCGTGCGACCAGTGCGAGTACGGCGCCGTCTGCCGCATCGATCCGTGGACGCACCGTTACCGCGTACTGCGCGAAACGGCGGAGGCCGCGGATTGACCGCATGAACGAATCGACTCCCAGCCAACTTCAGGCCATCGCCGCGGAGGGCGACGTGCTTGTCGTCGCTGCCGCGGGCGCGGGCAAAACGCGCACGCTGGTGGAACGTTGCCTCAAGCGCGTGCTGCGCGCCGATGATCCTGTGTCGCTCGACGAGGTGTTGATGGTGACCTTCACCGAGGCCGCCGCCGCCGAGATGCGCCAGCGCATCCGCACCGAACTGGAGCGCCGCCAAGCCGCCGCCCCGGACGACGCGCACCTCGCGGAGCAACTCGCGCTGTTGGACACCGCAGCGATCTCCACGCTCCACAGTTTCTGCCTGAAGCTCGTGCGCGAACATTTTTACGATCTTCAACTCGATCCGCAATTGACCGTGCTCGACGACGCGCAGTCGCGCGCGCTCGCCGGCGAAACGCTCGACCGCGTGCTTCAACGCCACTACGCCGGCACGTCGCCTGCGGATGAAGCGGTGCGCGAACTCATCCTCACACAGGGCGGCGGTTGGGACGGGCCAATCCGCGAATTGGTCCGACGCGTCCACACCTACTCGCAGACGCTGGCCGACCCCCAAGGCTGGCGCCGCGCGCAACTCGCCGCCTTCGAGCCGGGCGGCGCCGCAGTATGGGAACAGTGGTTGATCGAGGGCATCGCAGCCTGGCGGTACGACTGGCTGGAAGCGCTCCAGGCCGTCGATCCGAAAAATCCCAACGCGCAGCAGTGCGTGAAGGCGTTGCGAGAGTTGCCCGTTCCCCGCACGCCCGAACAGATCGGCGAATTGTTGGCCCGCATTCTTGCAGTCGATGTCGAATGGCCGAAGGGCCTGAAGACGAAACTCCGCGCACCGCTGGCAAAGCTGTTTGATGAAGCGCAGTTCCTCCAATCCGTCACACGCCGCGCGCCCGACGCCGGCGATCCACTGGCGGAAGATTGGGAATGGGTCCGTCCGCACATGAAGGCGTTGGTCGAACTCGCGGGCGAATTTGCCGACGAGTTCGCGGCCGCCAAACGCGAGGCCGGCGGCGTGGATTTTCACGACCTCGAACAATTCGCGCTGCAACTGCTCTGGGATCGCGAGCGCGATCAGCCCACGCCCGTCGCCCTGCGCTGGCGCGAGCGGTTGCGACTGGTGTTCGTGGACGAATACCAGGACATCAACGCCGCACAGGACTGCATCATCACCGCGATCAGCCGCGACGGCGCGGGCGCCAACCGCTTCCTCGTCGGCGACGTGAAGCAGAGCATCTACCGATTCCGCCTCGCCAATCCGCGCATCATCCTCGGACACGACCACGACTGGCGCGACGGCCGGTCGCGGGCGCAGGTCATTTCGCTTTCGGAAAACTTCCGCAGCCATGAGGCGATCCTCCAGTTCATCAATCCGGTCTTCGAGGCGCTGCTCCGCCCCGAGATCGGCGGTGTGGATTATCCGGACGAAGCGCGGCTCCGCTTCGGCGCGCCGGCATTGCGGCGGGAACTTTCGCTCGCGACCGACGCTTCGCCGCGAGTCGAGCTTCACCTGCGGCTGACAAGCAAGGAGGACGCGGACGACAACGGCGCGGACGGTGAATCGCTGCTTGCCGACTTGGGCAGCGCCGAGCGCGAGGCGCGGCTCGTGGCGCAACGCCTGCACGAGTTGCACACGCAACGAATCAACGTCTGGAAGGACCAACACTGGCAGCCCGTGGAGTGGCGCGACATGGTGGTGCTGTTGCGCTCGCCACGTGGCAAGGCGGAGTGCTACGCCCGCGAGTTCGCACGGCTCGGTGTGCCGCTGGAAGTGGCGCGCGGCGGATTCTATGACACGACCGAAGTCACGGATTTGTTGAGCCTGCTGCAACTGCTCGACAACCCGCTTCAGGACGTGCCCGCGCTGGCGGTGCTGCGTTCGCCGCTGGCCGGGCTGACGCTCGATGAGTTGGGCGTCGTGCGGCTGGCGGAGCGGCGCGGACGGTTCTGGATTGCGCTGCTGAAATTCCATCGCGACGCGACGCGCCTGAAGTTGAACTTCAGCGATCCCGCCATTCACGCCGCCGTAGATTCCGCGCGGCCGAAGGTGGATGCGTTTTTGAAATCGTTCGCGCGCTGGCGGCAGCTCGCGCGGCAAGGCGCGCTCTCGCACTGCCTCGAAACTG
Organism: Verrucomicrobiia bacterium; assembly: GCA_036522715.1. Lineage (GTDB taxonomy): Bacteria > Verrucomicrobiota > Verrucomicrobiia > Limisphaerales > JACQFS01 > DATDFH01. Next base: position 585 of record DATDFH010000120.1, on the reverse strand, counting down.
TGCTCGACGAGACGCATTACGAGGACTGGCTCCTCGCACAACCGCGCGGCGCGCAACGCCGGGCCAACGTCGGGCGCCTGCTCGCGATGACGCGCCAGTTCGATCCGTATCAGCGGCAGGGATTGTTCCGCTTCCTCAACTTCGTCGCCGCGCAAGAGGAGATGGGCGTGGAAACCGGGCCGGCGCCGGCGGAGAGCGGCGACGCGGTGCGGCTGATGAGCATTCATCAGAGTAAGGGGCTGGAGTTTCCCATCGTCGTGCTCGCAAATCTCGGCGGACGCTTCAACTTCGAGGACCTCAAGGCGAACGTCATCCTCGACGACCATTACGGGCTGTGTCCGCAGGTGAAGGCGCCCGTCTCGGAGCAGCGCTACGTGAGTCTCCCGTATTGGCTGGCGGCGCGACGGCAACGGCGGGAGACGCTCGGCGAGGAATTGCGCCTGCTCTACGTGGCGCTGACGCGCGCGTGCGACCGGCTCATCCTCACCGGCACCGCGACGCGCAAGCGCGCCGAGGACCGTTGGGCGGGCGCGACCATCGAGCGGCTGGGCACGCGTGAGATCACCGGCACAAACTGTTTCCTCG
>DATDFH010000119.1:0-2267 GCA_036522715.1 Verrucomicrobiia bacterium | reverse complement strand
CACGCCGGTTTGCGCCGTGCTGTTCGCCGAGTGCGCCCATGCCGCGGGGCTGCCCAAGGGCGTGTTCCAGCTCGTCGCCGGTTCCGCTGCGGAGATCGCCGCCGAGTTTCTGGAAAATCCGCGCTGCCGCAAGATCACCTTCACCGGCTCGACGGAAGTGGGCCGCAAATTGATCGCCGGTGCTGCAGCGCAGGTGAAGCCGCTGTCGCTCGAACTCGGCGGACATTCGCCCGTGCTCGTGTTCGATGACGCCGACCTCGCGAAGGCCGTCGAGGGAACGATGATCGCCAAGTATCGGAACACCGGCCAGTCGTGCATCGCAGCGAACCGCATCTACGTCCAACGCGGCCTCGCCGAGCAATTCACTTCCGCCCTCGTCGAGCGCGTGAAGGCGCTCAAGGTTGGGCCCGGTACGGAAGCGGGCGTCGACATTGGCCCGCTCATCAACCCCGCCGCCGTGGACCTCGCGCTCAAACACATTGCCGACGCGCAGGCCAAGGGAGCGAAGTTGCTCTGCGGCGGCAAGCGCCGGGGCGATGCGGGCAGCGCTTGTCTCGAACCCACCGTGCTCACCGGCGTGCCCGGCGCGTCGCTCGGCATGTGCGACGAGACGTTCGCGCCCGTCGCCTACGTGAATATTTTCGACACCGAAGCCGAGGCCATCGAGCGCGCGAACGACACGAGCTACGGTCTCGCCGCCTACGTCTTCACGCGCGACCTCAACCGCGCCTTCCGCCTGATGGAATCGCTCGAAGCCGGCATGATCGGCATCAACGACGGCGTGCCGACCACGAGCAACGCGCCCTTCGGCGGCGTGAAGCAGAGCGGCTGGGGTCGCGAACTGGGCACCGAAGGCCTGGATGCGTTCCTCGAAACGAAACATGCGTCATTCGTCATCAATTGATCCCGGTAGGAGCCGACGTAAGGAGGCTCGAACTAATCTCGGACTTAAAGCGAGCCCCCTCACGTCGGCTGCTACCTCTTTATGAACGCACCCAAGCTCGGCCTGCTCATCATCGGCCGCAAACGCCCCGGCTTCGACATGGAGTGGGCGAAACAGATCGAGGCCGAGTCGCTCGACACGCTCAACACCCTTGGCTTCGGCGCCGTGACCAAAGTGCGCGCAGTGGATGATGCCACGTTGCAGGAGTCGCTCGCCCAACTCCGCGCCGCCGGCGTAAACACGCTCGTAGTCGGCCAGCCCACCATTGGCGACGGCCGCCTCGCGCCGACCATCGGCCAGCTTTGGAACGACCCCGTTGTGCTCTGGGCCACGCCGGAGCGCCCCGGTGCGGACAAGGTCACCGCCTGCGCGCTCGTCGGGCAGCACTTGTTTGGCTCGCTGCTGCGCCAGCTTCACCGCCCGTTCGAAATCGTTTACGGGCCGACAATTGACACGAAGACCAAGGCTGCGCTTACCGACGCCGCGCGACTCGTTCACACCGCGTGCACCGTCAAGCGCGCCAAGGTTGGGCTTGTCGGCGCGCACGTGCCGGGCTTTTCCAACATGCACGTCGAGCCGTCGCGCCTCACCGAATCGCTCGGCACACAACTCGTGCAACTCGGCCTCCACGAGTTCATCGAACTCGCGAAGACGATGGACGACTCGCGGGTGAAGACGGAGTTGGAGAAGATTCGCGCGCTCAAACTCCCCGCCGAAAAAGGCATCGGCGACGCCGAACTCGTCACCGACGCCCGCTACTCGCTCGCGATGGAGGATCTGATGACCGCGAGCGGCCTCAGCGCGCTCGCCGTGCGCTGCTGGCCGGAGTTGCCCGATGTCGTGGGCCAGTGGCCCTACCTCGCCTTCGCGCGCCTTGCTTCAGAGCACAAAGCCATCGCGCTCGAAGGCGATGCGGACGGCGCTCTCTGCTCGCTCATCAGCGAACTCCTCGGCGCGGGGCCATCCTTCATCACCGACTGGCTCGCGCACGACGAACACACGATCACCGCGTGGCATCCGGGGATGGCACCGTTTCAACTCTGCCCTGCCATCGGCACTCCCGGCGGGCCGCGACTCGCGCGCCATTTCAACAATCGCAAACCGCTCTGCGTGGATGCCGAGTTGCGCGCGGGCATGGACGCGACGCTCTTCCGCCTCTGGTCGTGCGACGACCGCTACCACCTCACCGCCGTCGAGGGGCGCACGGAGAAGCTCACGCCGTCGCTCGCCGGAAACTCCGTGTTGCTGCGTCTGAAGCGCTCCGTCCCGCGATGGTTCGACGACCTTTGCCACGCTGGAATGCCGCACCATCTATCAATTGCCG
>DATDFH010000118.1:0-4545 GCA_036522715.1 Verrucomicrobiia bacterium | reverse complement strand
AGGCGCGCCCACCGCCCGTGTGACGGCGGCCGAAGAGCAGATGCGCATCGCCTGCCGTGAATGTGTGGATCGAACTCTCCGGACCGGTCGGCGTGTAAGGCTCCACGTAGGCGACGCCGTTGCGGTAGAAGGCGATGCTGTTGTCCGCGCGGTAAACAACGGCGACGTGAACGAGTTCGCCGGGGCCGGCGGTCTCATCCGGACCATCCAAGACTTTCGAGCGGCGGAAATTGTTGCTGCCATTCACCCATTTCCTCACAGCCTTCTCGGCGAACACGATCGAATCGAAGATCGAGCCCTTGGCCGACTCCACAGTGATCACTCCGCCACCGCGCTGGTCGAGGTCCGTGAGCGCAACCCACGCTTCCAGAGTTTTCTCGCGCAGGTCACGCGCAAGCGGCGCGGTGCGGACATAGGCATCGGTGCCATTGAGGAAAAGCCGGCCGTTGCGAATAGCGGCATCGCCAAACAAATCTCCGTGGAGATTGCCGACGGAATCGCGCGCATCGCGCTCGAAGCTCCAGCGAGCAATGGGCATGGAGAGCGCACGCACCTCGCGTGCCGTGTCCGGCGAGGCGCCAACCGATGCAGCCGCGGCGCCTGCGGTCCCCTTCTCTCCGGACAATTTCGCGCGCGCCGCCGATTCGATTTCGCCCAACTCCTTTTCCAGTTCGCGCACGCGCCGCGTAAGGTCATCGCCTGCATCGAAGCCCGGTCGAAGTTTCTTCGGCACATCGTCCGCGGCCACCAACCACGCGTCGTCGAGCTTGAGTTTGATTTCGCCTTTCAGCTTCGCGAGCGCGTCGCGGTTTTTCGTCTGCAATTCCGGAGTGTCCACCGCCACCTGCGCCGGGCGGGTGCTGGCGAGTACACCGTAGAGGGCGTAGAAGTCGCGCTGGCTGATCGGATCGAACTTGTGATCGTGACAGCGCGCGCACGCGACGGTCTGCGCCTGGAACGCCTTCGAGAGCACATCGATCTGGTTCTCGATGGTCTTCACCTGGTCGTCGAGCGTGTCCACGGGCTGGAAGCCATGCTCGTTGAGGCGGAGGCTGGCGATGCCGATGGCGGATTCGTTCAGTCCCTCGGCGCGGTTGAGGCGCGGGTTCGGCAACAGGTCGCCGGCGATGTGTTCGCGGATGAGTTGGTCCACCGGCACGTCAGCGTTGAAGGCGCGGATGAGGTAATCACGATAGCGCCACGCCTCGCGAATCTCCGGGTCGCCCTCGCTGCCGTGCGTCTCGGCATAACGCACGAGGTCCATCCAGTGGCGCGCCCAGCGCTCGCCAAATTGCGAAGAAGCGAGGAGGCGGTCAGTGAGATGCTGGATGCTGGATGCTGGATGCTGAACAGTGGCCCGGACGAACGCCTCAACTTCCTCCGGCCTCGGCGGCAGGGCGGTCAGCGCGAAGTAGAGGCGGCGGATCAGCAGGCGCGCGTCGGCCGGCGAAGCAGGCTGAAGCCCGCGCTCCTCCAGCCTGGCGAGCAGGAAGCGGTCAACCGGATGCTCGCTCCATGTGGCGTTCTTCGGTGTCGGCACGGCGGGCTTGGCGACGGGTTGGAAACTCCACCACGTCTTGCGCGCGGCAAGCGTGGCGTCCCACGATGATGCCGCCGTCGCCGCTACGGCAGCCGCCGGCGCATCGCGCGGGTCGGGCGCGCCCATGTTCACCCACGCGCTGAAATCCTTGATGACCGCCTCGTCGAGCTTCACGCCCTTCTCCGGCATCTTGAGGTCGTCGCGCTCGTGCGTGATGGCGGTGATGAGCAGACTTTTCTTCGCGTCGCCGGGGACAATGGCCGGGCCATTCTCGCCGCCCTTGCGCAATGCGTCGCGAAAGTCGAGGCGCAGTCCGCCTTTCTGTTTCTTCGCCGAATGGCACTCGTAACACTCGCCCGCGAGCACGGGACGGATTTTCTTCTCGAAGAATTCGGTTTGCTCCGGCGAGAGCTTTGCCGGAGCGGCGGCAAACATGGCGGTCAGCCAACCACCAGCGAGCAAGATGAGAAATGATTTCGGCCGCGGCATTATATTCACGTATTGCAACTCACGCCCGCGTCACCGCTTTCCAACTCCAGCCGCGTTGACGGAACTGGTCCAGCAGCACCGCCGCGAGGATCACCAAGCCGAGCACGACCTTCTGCGTGTAGCTTTCGACGTTCGTCAGGTTCATACCATTCTGAATCACCGCGATGATGAACGCGCCGATGAGCGTGCCGAACATCCGCCCCTCGCCGCCGCCCAGGCTCGCGCCGCCGACCACGACCGCGGCGATGACGTAAAGTTCATACATCTGCCCGAACGTAGGCGAACCGCTCTTGAGCTGCGACGCGAGCACCACGCCGCCGAGTCCCGCGAGCATTCCGCTCACGATATAGCCCACGAGCAACACCCGGCGCACTGGCACGCCGGAAAATCTGGCCGCGACGCGGTTGCCGCCGACGCCATAAAGATAGCGTCCCAGCGTCGTGCGCGACATGACAATGTGCGCCGCGACGTAAAGCAGCGCCATGAGCAGTACGGCGTTCGGCACGCCGAGCACGTCCGCGCCGCGCCCGAGCCACACGAACGAGTCGGGCACCTGATAGACCGATTGCCCATGCGTGAGCAGATACGCCGCGCCGCTGGCCACGAGCATCATTGCCAAAGTGACGATGAACGGCGGGATGTTGAACAGCGTAACGAAGATGCCCGTCGCGCCGCCCGCCACCCCGCAAATGAGCATCGCGCTGAGGCACGCAAGCGTCATGCCGAACGCTCCGGCTTGTTGCGCGTCGGCGAACTCGCGGATGAACAGCGTCGCCAGCACTGCCGAGAGCGCGATGAGGCTGCCAACGGACAAATCAATCCCGCCCGTGATGATGACCATGGTCATGCCAATGGCGACGATGGCGATGACGGCGATCTGGTTGGCGATGTTGAGCAGGTTTTCGCGCTTGAGGAAGTTGGGCCACTTGTAGCTGCGCGGCCGCATCACGCGCGGTGAGCCGAGCGACGGAAAGTCGTTATTCAAGTCGCCGAACACGAGCCACGACGCCGTGGCTTGATTGCAGGCGATGACGTCAAGCTTCGCGGCAGCCGCGGAGATTTTTTGCAAAGCCTCCCGCGCATCCTTCGGCTCGCCTTTCACCGTCGCGAAAACCGTGGCACCGGCCGACTTCAACTCCGCTTCCAGCTTCGTTGCAAACGCGGCGTCTTCTCCCTGGTCCCGCACCGCGATGAACACGCGGGCGGATTTGCCGACCTGCTTCGCGATGTCGCCAGCGAGTTGCTTCGCCGCAGCCTCGCCCGTCGGATGTTGTTCCGTGTAAGTCAATGCGCTGAAGAACGCGCAGAGCAACACCAACACACCGGCCATACCGTAATCCCGCAGCACGACGGAAAGCTTTGAATGCTGGTTGGACTCGCTCATGCGTTCTGGCAATTCATGGCGTCGCTGGGTTCCAGATGGATTTCAACTCGTGTACGACGAGCCGGTGGATTTGAGCCGGACCGCCCTCGACCTTAAGCCCAAGCGAGCGATCAGACGGGTCGCGGAAGAAAACTCCGGAATGCGTCACCTCACCGCGATTGCCAAACAACTCGATGCTCGTGCGGTCGAGCAGCGCCCGCAGCATGAGCTTGCCGTCCACCGGAACGAGCGAAAGCGAGCGGCCAAATGCCTTGAGCTTCCTGTCCTTCGCATCGAAGACGATTTGCTCGCCGCGCAACGTGAGTTTCACCTGCCTGGCTTGCTTGAGTTCGAGTTCCAGTTCGATGTCCAGCAATTCGTGACCGATTGCGGCCAACGCATTCTCGCCCGGAGCCAGCGCGCGCGGCTTCAGATCATGTGCCTTGGTGTAGAGCTTCTGGATTTCCGCGATGGGCTCGCGATATAATCTCGGGCCTTCCGGCGTGGTGCGCAGCGTCAGTTCGCGCGGAAAACTCATCTGCTGGTTGAATGGCATGCCGGGCCAGCTCTTCGGCCCGTCCTTGCCGGTGCTCATCCAGGCGATGTGCACGCGCCGTCCTCCGGGCGCGTCCTGGAAGGTCTGCCCGCCGTAGAAGTTGCCGCCCCAATGCGTGCGGATCGGCTCCGTCTCCGGCGTGAATTTCCCTCCATCAAACGCGCCGACGATGTAGTCGCCGCTGCCCTTCATGAAGATCCACTTCTTGCGCGCGGGATCGCCATCGATGGCCAGTTCGAACATATCCGGGCACTCCCAATACCACGATCCGGGGCCGAGCTCCTGGAAGAGCTCCCACGATTTCAAATCCGCCGAGCGAAACAGCCCGTAGGTTGCGTGTTCGCGGTCGGTGTTGTTGCGCGAGAGCGAGAGCGCCATGATCCATTTGCGCGTCGGCTGGTGGAAAAACACTTTCGGATCGCGATCGCGAGTGGCTGGAGTGCGCAGCAGCGGATTGCCCGGGAACTTCTCGAACGTTCGTGCGCCGTCCGTGCTCACCATCATGCACTGCGTCGCTTTGCGCTCGCCGCCGGCCGGCGGCATGTCCGTGTAAAAAAGCAGGATCGGCGGATGATCTCCGCGCTTGAGCCCCGAGGC
>DATDFH010000117.1:0-2178 GCA_036522715.1 Verrucomicrobiia bacterium | reverse complement strand
AGAGCACGTACATCGACGCGCTCCCGGCGCTGGTCAATCCGCGTACTCGTCGCATTCACTCGTCATTCAACCAGACGGTCGCTGCGACCGGCCGCCTTTCGTCGAGCGACCCGAATCTCCAGAACATCCCGATTCGTCGCGAGCTCGGCCGCGACATTCGGCGCGGTTTTGTGCCGGCAGCTGGGAGCGTGTTCGTCGCAGCCGATTACTCGCAGATCGAGCTTCGACTACTGGCACATTTGTCGGGCGACCCGGCGTTCGTGGAGGCTTTCAAGGCGGGCGGCGACATCCATCGACAAACCGCGGCACTGATCTTCGACGTACCGCTGGACGCGGTCTCGAGCGAGATGCGGGCTCGCGCGAAGACGATCAATTTCGCGACAATCTACGGACAAGGCCCGCACGCGCTCTCAAAGCAACTGAAGATCTCGCACGGCGAGGCGAAGGAATTCATCGAACGCTACTTCGAGCGATTCGCGGCTGTGCGCCGGTATCTCGACTCGCAGGTCGAGCATGCACGAACCCACGGTTACGTCACCACGTTGTTCGGTCGCCGGCGATATATCCCCGAAATACGCGACCGAAACTTCAACATGCGCGCATTCGGCGAGCGAACGGCTGCGAATTCGCCGATTCAGGGCTCGGCGGCCGATCTCATCAAGATCGCGATGATCAACATCGACCGTGCTTTTCGCGATCGTGCTTTGCGGTCGATGATGCTGCTTCAGGTGCATGATGAGCTCGTGTTCGAGGTTCCCCTCGACGAGGTCGAAACCGTAAAGGCGCTGGTGCGCGAGCTCATGGAGCACGCGGCGGAACTGTCGGTTCCGCTGGTGGTTGATCTGGGTTCCGGGTCCAACTGGCTCGAGACGAAGGGCGCGTGAGAAACGTCTGGGTACCAATGGAAATGAAACGCTCTTGCCAATCGAGGGGTCGGGTCTCAACGTCTATGCCCTGATGCCGCCGCGGCTGTGCGGCGTCAATTCAAACCCAATAGCGACTGAGCGCGACGACGCGTTCAGGCTCCGTCCCCGTCCGATGTTCCCTCAGCGGCGCGCATTCACGTTGGTTGAAGTGCTGATCGCGATGATCATCGTCGGCCTGTTGGCCGCGATCGCGATTCCCAAGTTCAACGACGTGAAAGCCCGAGCGAACTTCGCCGCGATGAAGGTTGCGCTCAAAAATCTTGGCCAGGCAGAAGAGGCGTTTTTCGCCGACCACGGCGAATACTCCGCAAACCTCGACAGCCTCAATTTCAAACCGGCGCCGGAAATGACGCTATCGGTAGTCGAAGCGACTGCCACCGGATGGTCTGCGCTGATTCAGCATCCTCAGGCCATCCCACACCGCTGCGCGTTTTTTCTGGGCACCGCCACGCCGCTGGCGCCAGCCACATCGCAGGGCGCGCTCGGATGTAACTGAGGTGGCGTGAGCGACGCTGTTGGCCTCGCGCGCGAATTCCGGTCGCGGCGCGAAGGGATGATCCACGCCATGGACGGGGGGCTTTGGCTGCATCGGCACGTGTGGTTCGGAACGCCGATGGCCCACCTGGTCTCTACCGATCGTGAACGGCTTCTCGCCTACGGCCGTCAGGTGGGGCTACCAGCCGAACGCCTTCAGTTCAAGCCGCTTCGCGACCCACGTACTGGACTTCGCCGCGACGCGTGGCACTGGGATCTGGTTGGCCGATTTCTCCCGCCGCCCTGAGGGTTATTGCGTCGGGACGACGGCGGACGCGAGATCGAGAATGTCCCGACGAAGGTCCTCGGCCTCTCTGAGGATGTTCCTGCGCAACCCGGGCCGAGCACGAAAGAGGAGAAACGCACGGCTCCGGCGACGCACGCGCTTCAAGCGATCCCGGAACCTGAAATTCAGATCGGCCGCGATGGGAAGGCTTACCACATAAGCAACGCCGATCCAGGGGCCCAGCACGAAGGCGACAATGGCCCCCTGCACCATGTACACGGTGAGCACGAACGCGGCGCCGGCAACGATGGTTCGCATTGCTGGGTCTGCCCTGCTCTCTCGGCGGGCTTTGCCGATCGCCGTCGCCGCATGAAAGGGCAGCAGGTGATTCAACCAACCCCACAACGCCACAGGGCCGATGATGAGAGCGACTGTGACTTCGCGGATGACAAACCATACGCCCGGGCTCGTCGACGGCGAGACTCGGATGTC
>DATDFH010000116.1:0-10253 GCA_036522715.1 Verrucomicrobiia bacterium | reverse complement strand
GAGTGAAACTGCTTTGGGGCACGGCGAATCTTTTTTCCAATCCGCGGTATATGTCGGGAGCTTCCACGAATCCGGATGCACACGTCTTCGCTTACGCCGCGGCCCAGGTGAAAAAGGCGATGGATGTCACCAAGCAGCTCGGCGGTGAGAACTACGTTTTCTGGGGTGGCCGCGAAGGCTACGAGACGCTGCTCAACACGAATCTGAAGCGCGAGCAGGACCACCTGGCGGCGTTCCTCCACCTGGCGGTCGATTACGCGAAGTCGATCGGCTTCAAGGGCCAGTTCCTCATCGAGCCGAAGCCCAAGGAGCCGACCAAGCACCAGTACGACTCGGACGCCGCCGCATGCCTGAACTTCCTGCGTGAGTTCGACCTGCTCGATCATTTCAAGCTCAATCTCGAAACCAATCACGCCACGCTCGCGGGCCACTCGATGCAACACGAGATGAAGGTCGCCATCGCGGCGGGCGCGCTTGGCAGCATCGACGCGAACACGGGCGACGAGTTGCTCGGCTGGGACACGGACCAATTCCCCACGAACATCTATCTCACCACGCAGTGCATGTTGGAGATTCTCGACATGGGCGGCTTGACCACCGGCGGCGTGAACTTCGACTCGAAGGTCCGCCGCGAGAGTTTCGAGCCGGTGGATTTGTTTCACGCGCACATCGGCGGCATGGACGCCTTCGCGCGCGGGCTGAAGATCGCCGCCGCCATCCGCGCGGACGGCCGCCTCGCCGAGTTTGTGCGCAACCGCTACCGCTCGTGGGACGCCGGCCTCGGCCGTGACATCGAGAAGGGCAGGGTGGGCTTCAGGCAACTCGCCGCCCACATGCTCAAGCAGGGCGAAGCCGCGCCGAACGAAAGCGGCCGCCAGGAATTCCTCGAGAACCTGATCAACGAATTCATTTGACCCGCGGACGCACCGCCGGAATCGTGTCGCGCAACGGAACACGCGCCCATGTTGCCCACACCCAAAGCCAAGACCGGCCAGACAATGCTCGTGCTGGCCTTTGTGTTGTTGGCCGTGGCGCTGCTGGTAGTACCGCCGATTGTCGTGCGGCTGCACGGCGTGGACGGTGCGGGCGCGCCCATGTTTCGTCTGATCCTGACGCTGTGCTTCGTCAGCCTCGTGGTGTTCGCGACCTTGGGTTATCTGATGTGGATCGGCTACGGCTGGGCGCGGTGGATTTCGAGTTTCCTGCTGTTCGCAGGCGGATTCTTTTGGCTGCCATATTTGGACGAGTTTCACGGCACGGCCAAGCTCGCGCTCATTGGGATGATCCTTTTCTACCTCGTGCTCGCCGCCTTCCTGGCCTTCTCCAAGTCCATCGAGGAGTTCATCCAGGAACAGGAGCGCTTCCGGAAGATCAACCTCTGACGCCGCGTTTCATCCCACCAGCAGCGTGATGCGCACTGTTGTGCCAGTGCTTTCGCGTGACTTCGCGAATGCGGCGTTGCGAACGGCGCTGAATAAAAACAAGCTCGCTTCGCCAGGTCCGTTTCGATGAGCACACGAGCACAGAACGAGAAAAAATTCGGCCAGTGGGACGAGTTGCCAGGCGGCGGTCGGCGCTATCGACTCGACGTTCCCGGCCGGCTGGGCTGGCTGGCGCGCTATTTCAAGGAAGTCGCCGCCGATGAAACAACGCTGCGCTTTTGGCAGGAGATTTACGACGAGCACGGAAACATGGTTGAAGTCCACGAGAAATACCCGGTGGATAAGGGCCATCAGAAAGCGTAGGATGCCGCCATGATGATCACGAAGCAGACCGTCGCCGACAAACTCTCCGCGTATCTTCGCCACGAGTTGACGCTGGGGCAATTGGTGGATTGGGCCGAGAATGCGATGATGGAAGGCGAATTCTCGGAGCGTGAAATCAGCGTCTTGCGGACCGTCGTCTCGCGGCTGGGCGTCGCCGACGTGCGTGCCTTTGGCCTGACGTGGGAGGACTGCCAGGATTTGCTCAAGCAACTCGGCTTCACCGCCCGCGTCGAAGTCGTGAACGCGTGACGGTTCCGTAATCAGGACGGCCAGCTCTTCGCAAACTCACCCCACCGGCAGCGTGATCCTCACCGTCGTGCCGGTGCCTTCGTGTGAATCGATCGCCACTTCGCCGCGGTGAATCTCCACCACGCGGCCCACGATTGCCAATCCCAAGCCGGTGCCGCGCGCCTTCGTGGTGCTCAACAACGACGAAAACGCCCGCTCCTTCTGCTCCGCGCTCATCCCCGCGCCGGTGTCGGAAAACTCGATCACCACGTGTGACGGGACTCCCTCGCGCCGGGCCCCGCCGCCTACTCGTGTCGTGATCGTCAAGCGTCCGCCCTGCGGCATCGCTTCCGCCGCGTTGAGCGTGAGGTTGAGGAACGCCTGTTCGATCTGCGTCGCGTCGGCCATCACCGTCGGCAATTCCGGATCGAGCTGGCGCACCAGTTCGATGCCCTGGTTGCGCAGCTTGTGCCGCGTCAGCAATCCGAGGTCGTCGATGAGCTGGTTCAAGTTCACCGCCACGGGCTTCGGCTCGGTGGTGCGCGCGAAGTCGAGGATTTGCTCCACGATCTTGTTCAGGTGGTCCATCTTTTCGCGGATGAGCCGCGCGTCCTTGTGGCGCGGATCGCCCTCGGGAAACTGCAGGTCCAGCGAGTGATAGAGCATCTTCATCACCGTGAGCGGATTGCGAATTTCGTGCGCCACCTCCGCGGCGAGCAGGCCGAGCGCGGAAAGTTTCTCGGACTGGCGCAACTGTTCCTCGACATCGACGATTCGCTCGTAAAGCCGCGCCTTCTCGATGGCGATGGCGGACAACTCGGCCAGCGCGGAGAGGATGCGCACCTCCTCGTTGGAAAACTGGTGCGGCGCGCTCGTATAAACGTTCAACGTGCCGATGGCCCGCCCGCCGTAGAGCAACGGCACGCTCAACAACGACACCAGCCCTTCGCGTCGCGCGATCTCGACGGCTTGATAACGGCTGGAAGTCTGCACGTTGCCGATCTGGATTGGCTTGCGCCGGCGCGCGACGATTCCGAGCAGGCTCTCCGCGACGTTCAGCCGCGGCTTGTCCCGGTAATCGCGTCCGGCGCCGTGGCTCGCGCGCAAGTCGAGCCATTCGCGCGTCTCGTCCAGCAGCAGCAACGAACTCATCTTCGCGCCCATCAACGTGCACGCCTCGCGCGTGATCACGTTCAACGCGTCGTCGAGGTTTAGCGTCGAGTTGATCGTCTGCCCGACGGCGACCAGCGACTCGAACAGGCGCGCCTTGAGCCGGAGTTGTTCGTAGAGCCACGTGTGATGGATCACCTGCGCCGCGGCGAGCGCCAGGTCTTCGAGCAGCTCCTGATCCTGCGCGGTGAAAGCGTCCTCGCGGTCGGAGTCCACGTTGATGACGCCGCGCACCTCGCCGTTGACTTCGAGCGGGACTGCCAGCTCGGAGCGGACGTTTTCGCGCAGCATCACGTAGCGCGGGTCCTTGAGCACGTTGCCCACCCGCGCGACCCGGCCGGTGCGCGCGACCGAACCGGTGATGCCCTCGCCGAGACGCAGCTTGAGCTGCATCGCCTCGGCCGGAAGATTGTGCGCGGCCTCGATTTCGAGGAAGCCGCTGGTGGGGTTGAAGAGCACCACCGATCCGCTGGCGGCGTTCATCAACCGCACCGACTCGCCGAGGATGAGCTGGAGCGCGCGCTGCGGTTCGAGGGTCGAATGGATGACATTGCTGACCTCGTGCAGGCAGCGGAGGCGCTCGTGCTGGTGCTTGAGTTCGGCGAGTTCGTCAGCCACGGGCGTGAAGTTCAAAGTTCAAGGTTGAAAGTTCAAGGTTCAAAGTTGCGACGGCGAAACCCGGAGCGTTGAACCTTGAACTTTGAACTTTGAACCCGCGACACTCCGCCGCGCATGAACTGCTTCGTCACTGGCGCCTCGGGCTTCATCGGTGCCAACCTCGTCCACGAACTGGTCGCGCACGCGCATCGCGTGAAGGCGCTGCTGCGCCCCGGCAGCGACACGCGCGGGCTGGCGGGTGCGGACTTCGAGCGCATCGAGGGCGACCTGCTCGATGATCGCGCGAAGCTCGCCGCGGCGATGCGCGGCTGCGATTGGTGCTTCCACGTCGCGGCGAGTTATCACCTGTGGCTGCGCGATTACCGGCCGATGTTCGCTGCAAATGTGGAGGGCACGCACAACATCATCGAGGCTGCCGGCGCTGCAGGCTGCTCGCGCATCGTTTACACGAGCACCGTCGGCTGCATCGGCCTGCCGCGGCGCAATGCCGACGGCGCTTTCACGCCGACCGACGAGACCGCGCCCGTCAGCGAGGCGCAGATGAGCAATCCCTACAAGCTCTCAAAGTGGCGCGCTGAAGTCGTCGCGCGCGAACTGGCGGCGAAAGGTTTGCCCGTCGTCATCGTCAATCCGAGTGCGCCCATCGGTCCGCGCGACGTGAAGCCCACGCCCACCGGCCAGGTCATCGTGGACTTCCTCAACCGCGCGCTGCCCGCCTACCTCGACACCGGGCTGAACTGGGTCCACGTCCGCGATGTCGCCACCGGCCACATCCTCGCGGCCGAAAAGGGCGGGGTGGGGGAGCGCTACATCCTCGGGAACGCGGACGGCAACTGGACGATGAAACAAGCGCTCGACGTTCTCGCCAAACTCACCGGCTTGCCCGCGCCGGGTTTCCGCGTGCCATACGCCGTCGCATGGACCGCGGCGTGCGTGAACGAAGCACTCTCCAAACTCACCGGCAAACCGCCGAAGGCCCCGCTCGCGGGCGTGCGCATGGCGAAGTACAAAATGTGGTTCAACCCAGCGAAAGCCGTCCGCGAACTCGGCCTGCCCCAGACGCCACCGCGCCAGGCGTTCGCCGACGCCGTCGAGTGGTTTCGCGTGAATGGATACGAGAGGAGTCGGCGGTAATCCGTCAATCGGCCTGCGCCGGGGCTATCGCTGTTCCGCCGCCTGACGCCTTCGAGAGACTAAGATGGTGCCGGGTGCGAGGCCGCCGGGGTTCCAACAGTGCGGTTTTTTGGCCACGCCGCGGGTGATCCGGGAAAAAGGCGCCTAAGTCGCTTAAAAGGAGACCCTTCCGTAAGAAAGAGCGTCTTCCGTCCTGAAAAACACGCCTGTTTTCTGGCAAAAACCATGTCCCTTTTCTCCGGAAGCATGTTCCCCCGGCAAAAAGGAGGACTCCTTTTCGCCAAGGGAAGACTCCTTTCGGCTGAAGGAACATTCCTTTTGGCCGGGGGAGTAATCCTTTTGAGCGGGGGAAGACTCCTTTCCGTCGGACGAGCATTCCTTTTCATTGGGAGAGGACTCCTTTTCGTCGGGGGCATACTCCTTCTTCCCGGGGGAGTATTCCTTTCCGCCCGGAGGGTATGCCCGCTCGTCGGGGGAACACTCCTTTTCGTCGAGGGGATGCTCGCCTTCGTCAGCGGGACATTCCTTTTCGCCGGGGGAGGATGCTTTTGCGCGGGGGAAGACTCCTTTCCACCGGGCGAGCATTCCTTTTCGTCGGGAGAAGACACCTATCCGTCGGGAGGGTACTCCTTTTCGTCGAGGGATGCTCGTCTTCGTCAGAGGGACATTCTTTTTCACTAGGTGAGGATGCTTTTGCGCGGCGGGGAGTGTCCCGGCGCGCGGAGGATTTCAAATCGGGCTGCGCCGAGTGAACCCGCTTCCTTGACACTGCGCGGTGGCTTCGCAAACACTCCGCGCTCTATGCCCGAACCGAAAGAGAACGTGTTGATGGAAAAGATCGTGTCGCTATGCAAACGGCGCGGGTTCATTTTCCAGTCCTCGGAAATCTACGGCGGCATCAACGGCTTTTGGGACTACGGCCCGCTGGGCGCGGAGTTGAAGCGCAACGTGAAGACGCTCTGGTGGAACAGCATGGTTCATCAGCGCGACGACGTCGCCGGCCTCGAAGCGACCATCATCATGTCGCCGAAAATCTGGGAGGCGAGCGGACACACCAAAACGTTCAGTGACCCGATGTGCGATTGCTTGCTGACGAAGAAGCGGTTTAGGGCGGATCAAGTGGATCCGCAGTCTGGAGTCGTTTACCGTTTTTCAGGAGCACTTGATGGTCATCGAGTCATACGCGGCGCCGAGGTGCATCGCGCTGTCGAAAGTTGTCTAGCTGAACTGGGTGAGAGATTCGCCATTGAATTCAGCCGCTCCATGCTCGTGCAGCGAACATCTGAATTACTTAAAGCCAACTACCATTCGCTAGACGATTCCGGCGCCCAGCTTCAGGCTGAAGCGTTAGTGTATAAGGCAATGGGCAAATCAATTGAGTCGCTGGTTGTCGAGCGATACGCCGTCTTGCTTCCTCCGGGAAAGCCCCCAGAGAGTGCGCGCAACACAGCGGCGCAGTTTTATGCCCTTCGCGGCGTTAGCGACGCCGTGCTTCTTGGCGAGCAGACCGAGCGAGTCGAGAATTCCACCTGCTTTAATCCAGAAAACGGCTCGCTCCTCACCGAACCGCGCCCTTTCAACTTGATGTTCAAGACCTACGTCGGGCCGGTTGAGAGCGAGGACGGCATCGCCTACCTTCGCCCGGAGACGGCGCAGGCCATCTTCGCTCAGTTCAAGAACGTGCTCGAAACCTCGCGGCAGAAGGTCCCGTTCGGTATCGCGCAAATGGGCAAGGCATTCCGCAACGAAGTTACGCCGCGTAACTTCACCTTCCGCTCGCGCGAGTTCGAGCAGATGGAACTCGAGTTCTTTATCAAGCCCGATGAAGCGGTCGAGGCGATCACCGGCACCATATCCAATCCCGGCGACGGCCATCCCGGCGAGCCGCAGCCGTCGTGGGGCTGGCAGACGTGGCACAAGTATTGGGTCGAGGAGCGCATCCGGTTCTACGAAGGTATCGGCCTGCCGCGCACGACGCTCGAAGAGTATTGGCAGAAGCCCGAGGAACTCGCGCATTACGCCCGCGCCACGGTGGACATTCTCTTCAAGTTCCCGTTCGGCACGCAGGAACTTGAAGGCATCGCCGCGCGCAGCGACTTCGATCTCTCGCAGCACGCGCGTTTTTCCGGCAAGCCGATGTCGGTCTTCGACGACGAACTGCGCACCGCGTGGGGCAAGTTGCCGAAGGAGAAACAGGACGACCTCTGGCGGCGCTATTACGAGAACCGGAAAAAATATCTGCTCAAAACCGGCGTCGAAGCCGAGCAGGCCGCGAAGGACGCAACCGACGACGCGAACGGCCTCGCCAAGGGCCAATACATCCCGCACGTCATCGAACCGTCCGCCGGCGTGGACCGCCTCATTCTCGCACTGATCGCCAACGCCTACGCCGAGGACACCGCGCCCGACGAGAAGGGCAATCTGGAGACGCGCATCGTCATGCGGTTCCATCCGCGCGTCGCGCCGATGAAGGTTGCGGTGTTTCCGTTGCTCAAGAACAAGCCGCCGCTGGTGCAGAAGGCGCTCGAAGTGCGCGACCTGTTGCGTCCGCACATGACGGTGTTCTACGACGACGGCGGCGCCATCGGCCGGCGTTACCGTCGGCAGGACGAGGCGGGCACGCCCTTTGGCGTCACGATCGACTTCGACACGCTGGGCGAGAAAGGCCCCGAGTTGAAGGACACCGTCACGCTGCGCGACCGCGACACGATGAAACAGGAGCGGATCAAGATTTCCGAACTCCTGCCGTTGCTCCTCACCAAAGTCCGCTGATGTCCGCCGCGCGCGAAAAGGAACACCTGCCGCGGGCGCCAACGCTCTACGGCATCATCGTTTTCAAGCTGGTGAAGGGTTCGCTCTTCGTCGCGCTGGCCATCACCGCTTACGCGCTTTCGGACAACGACCTGCCCTTTGAATACCGTCGGCTGATGGCGTTTCTCCAGGTGCATCCGGGCAACCAGTTCTTCGCCAACCTCGCGGTGAAGGTCGGCAAACTGACGGAGGCCCACCTCCTGTGGACGGCGCTCGGGACGCTCATCTACAGCTCGTTTTCGCTGGTCGAAGGCGCGGGTATGATCTTCCGGCAGGGTTGGGCTGGCTGGCTGGCCATCGCCGAGTCGGCGTTCTTCGTCCCGCTGGAGATTGCCGATCTGCTGCGTGGATTCTCCTGGGGCATCTTCGTCATCCTGGTGATCAACGTGATCATCGTCTGGTATCTCTTCCAGAACCGCACCCGCCTTTTCCATCACCATCACCATCACCCGGTGCACGCGCGGCACACCGACTAGCCGGCGCCGCGTTTTGCCGTTTCAAACCCGCCGCGCTGTGGCAGATTTTCGCCGTGACACCGACTGAAGTCATCGCCCTGCTGGAAAAATTCTGCGCGGGAAAAATCTCCGGCGACCGCGTCGTGCAGGCGTTGCAATCCGCGCCCGTGGCCGACCTCGGCTTCGCAAACGTGGACCTGCACCGCTCGCTGCGGAAGGGTTTTCCTGAAGTCATCTTCGGCGCGGGCAAGACGCCGGAGCAGGTCGTGAAGATCGCGGCGAAACTTTTTGCGAAGGAACAACGCGTCCTCATCACGCGCATCGAGAAGTCGCACGTCCGCGCATTGCGAAAGAAATTCCGTGGCCTCGTCCACCATGAAGCCGCGCGCGCGGTGACGCTGGAGAAGAAGCCCTTGCCCAAGCGCCCCGGGTTCATCGCCGTGCTTTGCGCCGGCACCAGCGACGTGCCCGTGGCCGAGGAAGCTGCGGTCACCGCCGACATCATGGGCAACCGCGTCGAACGCATCTTCGACGTGGGCGTGGCCGGCCTGCACCGGCTGCTTGCGCGGCTGGAGTTGATCCAGCGCGCCAACGTGATCATCGCGGTCGCCGGCATGGAAGGCGCGCTGCCGGGTGTCGTTTGCGGCCTCGTGCGCCGGCCGGTCATCGCGGTGCCGACCAGCGTGGGTTACGGCGCGAACTACGGCGGGCTGTCAGCCTTGCTGACGATGCTCAACAGTTGCAGCAGCGGCATCACGGTGGTGAACATCGACAACGGCTTTGGCGCCGGCTACGCGGCGGCGCAGATCAATGCCTTGAGTGCCGAGTAAGGAATAATCTTTAGCCGGTTCACGGCCGCCGTTACCCAATTACGAATTGCCGGTTACTTCTTAGCCCCATGAAAACCCTTTACCTCGACATCTTCAGCGGCATCAGCGGCGACATGTTCCTCGGCGCGATGATCGACCTCGGCGTGGATGCCGGGAAACTTGAAACGGAACTGCGCAAGCTCGCGCTCGGTGAGAACTGGCACCTGCACATCCACCGCGCGAGCAAGGCCGCCATCGAAGGCGTGAAGTTCGACGTGCACGGGCCGCATTGCCACGACCACGGACACGAGCACGCGCACACTCATGAACACGATCATGGCGGGCACGGTCATACCCACGAACACGCCCATTCCCACAGCCACGGGCACGATCATTCCGGTCACGATCATCATCACGACGACCACGATCACGCGCACGACCACGGCGGTCAGCACCACGACCATCTCGAAGGCCAGTCGCACGGGCCACACGGCGGACCGCTGGTTGCAGCGTCCATTGGCCGCGTTGAGTTGAGCGTGTTCGAGACGAATGTGCCGCCGCGCTTCCGCCTCTATTTCTTCGATGAGCACGGCCACGAGACGAAGCCGCTCGCGGCAAATGCTGTGGCGTTGGAAACGTTCCGCGACGGCCGGAAGCGACAGGCGTTTCGGTTCAAAAAGCAGGGCGATTACCTCGAAGCCACCAACGAACTGCCCGAGCCGCACGAGTTCCGCGCGGTGCTCAAGCTCAAACGCGGCGGCAAGACGGAGAAGGTTGAAACCCAGTTTGTGGAGGACCATCACCACCACGATCACAGCGGTCACGCGCATGACCACAGCGGCCATGACCACGGGCATGGCCGCAATTTTGCCGACATCAAGAAACTCATCCAGTCGAGCGCGCTGTCAGATTGGGTGAAGGAGAAATCCACCGCTGTCTTCCACCGCATCGCCCTCGCCGAAGGGAAAGTTCACGGGCATCCGCCTGAAGAAGTTCACTTCCACGAAGTCGGCGCGCTCGATTCGATCATCGACATCGTCGGCTCTTGCGTCGCGCTGGAGATGCTGGGCAAGCCACACGTGGTCGCCGCGCCGGTGGTTGAGGGCACGGGCTGGGTGAGTTGCGCCCACGGCCGCTTCCCCGTGCCGACGATGGCCACGCTTTCCATCCTAGGTGCTCGCGGCGTTGCGCTGACGCAGTGCGAGGAACCGCATGAACTGGTCACGCCCACCGGCGCCGCGCTGCTCGCCGAGTTCGTTGAG
>DATDFH010000115.1:0-3755 GCA_036522715.1 Verrucomicrobiia bacterium | reverse complement strand
GGGCGCGTTCCCGCAGACGGCCGAGGCGCTGCGGCTGCGGCCCGAGGGCGCGACGCGCTTCGCGGGCTGGTTTCGCATCGTCAACGATGGCGCGGTGCGGCTCGAAGTCGTGCAGGCAAGCGGGTTGTCGCAAATTTCGCCCGAACAATTTCCTGAAACCGACGCGAGCAAGCAGGCGTTCCGTGCGACGGGCGGGCAGCGCTTCGCCTATCGTTTCTCCGGGGGCGATTTCGCGCTGAAGATTCAAGCCGACCAGATTCTGCCCGAGCTGGCCGTGTCGCAACTACTCGCCTATCACCTTGGCGCGAACGAACTCGCCGCGGACGCGGAGATCGAACTGGACATCCGCGAGGCGCCGCTGCGCGAGTTGATGCTGCAAGTGCCCAAGGGCTACGCTATCGCGCAACTCAACGCGAACGGCCTCGCTGACTACTTCCTGCGCGAGCCGGCGGATCAAACCAGCGCCGAGTTGCGGCTCGTGTTCAGTCAGCCCGTTTCCGGCCGGCAGGTCATCAGCCTTCGGCTCGAACGCAACCAGGCACTCGGCGCGACCAACTGGACCCTGCCGCGCATCGAAGTCGTCAAGGCCAAGTCCGTGCGTGGCAACGTGGCCGTGTCCGCTGACGCGGGTTTCCGGCTCACGCCCGAGCGCACCTCGGGTCTGACCGAGATTGCGACGGCCTTCTTCCCGCGCAAGGTGGCGGGCATCCAGGCTGCGTTTCGACTCAGCGAACCGGCGTGGCAATCCACGCTGCGCGTCGAGCGGTTGCCGCAGACGGTGCAGGCGGATGCGTTTCACCTGTTCTCCATCGGCGAGGGGATCGCCTATGGCAGCAGCGTGCTGAACTACGTCATTTCCGGCGCGCCGGTGTCGGCCTTCCGTGTCGAGTTGTCGGAGGAATATTTCAACGTCGAGTTTACCGGCACCGACGTGCGCAACTGGCAAAAGAACGCGAACGGCTACCTGGTGCAGTTGCACGCGCCGGTGTCGGGCGCCTACACGCTGCTGGCGAGCTACGAGCGGCCGTTCAAGGCGCAAGGCGAGACGCTCTCGTTCACCGGCGCGCGCCCGCTTGACGCGCAAAGTGAGCAGGGCCACACGGTGGTCATCAGCGCGAATCAATTTCAGGTAAAACCCGCCGATGTCTCGCCGGGCCTGCTGCCGCTGGAGACCGGGGAGGTGCCGCCGGAATACCGGCTCTTCTTCGACGCGCCGATCCTCGCGGCGTATCGCTACGCCTCGCGGCCGTTCAACCTGCGGCTCGCGCTCAGTCCGCTCGCGCAGGGCGATTCGCTCAACCAGATTGTCGAGCGCGCCTCGCTCGCCACGCGCATTTCGAAGGAGGGCCAGGTGATCACCGACGCAAGCTACCTGGTGAAAAGCCGCGGCAACCCGAACTTCCGCCTCGCACTGCCGGAGGGCGTGCAGTTGTGGTCGGCCACCGTCAACGGTACACCGGTCGTGCCCGTGATTGATGCCAAGGAAATCCTCATCCGCCTGCCGCAACTCGCCGACCCGAACGCGATCCTCAAGGTGGAGGTGAAACTTGCCTCGCATTCGAAAGACCCGGCGCGCGTGACCGTCATGACACCAAAGGTGAACGCGCCCGAGATGCTCGCCGAGTGGAAGCTGGCGCCGGACGCAGGCCAGCGGTTGGAGTTCGTTGGCGGCTCGCTCACTCCGGCTGGCGGCGAACCGGATGTGTCGGGCTTCGCCGGAGTCGCGCGAGTGTTCGCCGGCAGCAACGCGGCCCGCGCGTCAACGCTGCTCGTGGCGGCGCTGTTGTTGACCGGCATCGCGCTGATGGTGTGGCGCATGACCACGCAGGACGGCGTGTATCGTTTCAGCGCGCGGCATGTCGTGGGCACGGTGGTGGGGTTGTTTGCGTTCGGGCTGGCGGTGGTTTCGTTCATCAACTTCGGCGCTCTGGCGGCGCGCGAACATCGCATCGTGCCGCGCGAGTTGACGTTCCTCGCGCCGGTGCAACAGGCGGGTGCGGCGTTGAGCGTCGAGGTGTCCAACTTCGAGGACAAGGTGACGGTTGCGGTCGTGCTCGGCCACGCGTGGCCCGCGCTGCTCGCACTGGTGGTGTGGATTTATGCGTGGACTCGCGGTGACGAAACCACCAAAGCGATTGCGAAGATTTCCGGCTGGACGCTGGTTGCGTGGGCGGCGTTGCGTTCGCCCAACGGCGCCGCGCCGTTTGTCGCCGTGCTTGTCGCTTTCCTGGTGCTGCACGTGGCGATTCCGGCGCTGCGACGGTTGTGGCGTCTGCCGCGCCAGCCCGCGTCGGAGTCGCCCGCGACCGAGAGCGGCGCTGCGCCTGCGGTCACAGCACTACTGATCGGTGGCCTGCTGTGGTCGAACGCGGGCTGCGCGACGAATGCTGCCGGGGAGAAGCGCGTGGCCAGTCAGTCGGAAAGAACGAATTCGACCCCAGTGCTGAAAGAGTCACCGCACGCCGAGGTGATCACGCAGAGCATCCGCGTGGATGACCTGTTTGCGTATGCGACGACGAAGGTGCGGTGGCAGGCGAAGAGGGGTGACACGTTGCCGCTGGTGTTCGATCCCGCGGTGATGACGCGCGCAAGCTACCCGAGCAACGCGCTCAAGCTGGCGCAGACCGCAATCGGTGCGAAACGCGCGCAACAATTCCTCGCGCTGGAGAACCGCGCGGTGGAGATCGAAGTTGAGTATCAACTTGCCCTCACCAAGCGCGACGGCGAGAGCGGCTTCGTGTTGCCGACGCCCTTCGCCTTGGTCAATGAGCTTCGACTCAAGCTGCTGGGCCTCGACGTGGACGTGCGTTCGCCACAGGCCGTGTCGGTGCAGCGCGAACTGGCGGGCACCAACACGCTCGCCACGCTCGTGCTTTCGCCGGTTGCCGACACGTGGATCGGCTGGAAGCCACGCAGCCGCGACGTGAAACGGGAGAAGGCGGTGTTCTATGCCGAGTGGTCGCAACTCTACGTGCCCTCGGCCGGTGTGATCGAAGGAGTGCATCACGTCTCGATCCGGCCGGCGCAGGGGGAACTCGGCGAACTGATCTTCACGATCCCGACGGGGGCAACCGTCACGGATGTTGCGGACGGATCCAGTGCGAGTCGCGCGAGCGCAGGTCCGCCAAAGGCACGGACTCCGCTGGTGTCGCTCTGGCGGTTCGATCCCGACGCGCGAAAATTGCGCGTGGGTTTCAGCGCGGCGCAGTCGCGGCCCTTCACGCTGGTCATCCGCTCGCAAGTCGCCACCGGTCCGCTGCCCTTCGAGCAGCCGGTCGGGCTGATGTCGGCGGATGGAGCCGCCAGCCAGATTGGTTTGCTCGGCGTGGCGACGGGCCATGAGGTGCAGCTCGACACGGTGAGCGCAGAGTTCTTTTCGCCGATCAACCTGGAGGATTTCCCCGGCACGCCGGCGCAATTGCTCGTCGCGCAAATTCCGGGACTGACCGTGCGGCGCGCCTTTCGCTACTCGGACGCCACCGCCGCGGCAACTCTCAAGGCGTCGCCCGTCGAGCCGGATGTCCGCGTCGAGGGGCAGCACACACTCTCGCTCGGCGAGGATCGCACGGTGCTCGCCGCCAACCTGACCGTGGATGTCACGCGCGCTGGCATTTTCCGGTTGAGCTTCGTTTTGCCCGAGGGCTTCGATGTGGAGTCGATCAGCGGTGCGGCGTTGAGTCACTGGACGGAGTTGAAAATCGACGGGGGTCGCGTGATCACGCTGAACCTGCGCAGCAAGACCGGAAAATGCCAGC
>DATDFH010000114.1:0-5111 GCA_036522715.1 Verrucomicrobiia bacterium | reverse complement strand
TACGTGATCAAGGAGCCCGGCGACCTGGCGCGCGCGACCGACACCGAAAGCTCACAGATGGAAATGAGTCCGAAAGCTTTTGGTGAAAAGGACCTCAACAAATACCTCGATGGCCTGCCGCTCAAACCGCCGCCCCAGCCCTCGGGCACCGGTCCGGAATTGAAGAAAGACCGCTGAGCGGCGGCCGTACCGCTTTCCCCCGACACCATGACGCGACGCAGCCTTTGGATTTACTTGGCGCTGGCCGTGGTTTGGGTCGCGGTCGTCGGCTGGCAGATCGGAGAACACTTTCGCGTGCGCGAAAACACACGCGCGCTGGTCATCAACCGCGCCCGCGACATCTCCTCGACCATGGCGCTGGTGATGCGCTCGCAACGCCGCTTCGGCGTCATCTCCCGAGAACGCATGGAATCCGCGCTGCACGAACTCATCCGCCCAGGCGAAGTGGACGCCGTCGCGCTGGTGAACGCCGACGGCGAGACTGTCGCTGCGGCCGGCGACGCGGAAATCGACTTGAGCGGCAGCGATGCCGCCCGCGCGGGCGTGCACTGGGGCCGCGACTCCGTCACCGTGGTGAACCTCGTCGATCTCGGCACCAACTTCACGCAGGAGGCGACCGCGCCTCCGCTCACCATCGTCCTGCCGCGCGAACAGCTTTACGGCACCAATGTCCCGCCGCCACCTCCACCGCGTCCGCCCGGCGAGACCAATTACTATTTCGGCGGCAGCAACACCAACGGCACGAACGCCACGCGATTCGGCGGCCGTTGGCGCGGGCCGCGCGGCACCAATTCCGCCGGCACCAACGCCCCGTCCTTCTCGCGCCCGTTCTGGATGAGTCCCGTCGAATACCAGGCCGCCATCAAGAAGGCTGGCGCGCACAGCATCGTGATCATGCTTTCCGCCGGATTCTTCCGTGAGGCGGCTGCGCGCGACCTGTGGTTGCGCGGCGGCATCTGCCTGCTCACCGCCGCGGCGGCCGGCCTCTTCGGTTTCGCGTGGCGCAACTTCGGCAAGACCCACGACCTCCAGCTTCGGCTCGTCAAGGCCAGCGAGATGAACACGCACCTCAAGGAGATGAACCTCGCCGCCGCCGGCCTCGCGCACGAGACGCGCAATCCCCTCAACATCATCCGCGGCCTCGCGCAGATGATCTCCAAGCAATCCGAGGCGCCGCCCGAAGTCCGGGACCGCTCCCGCGCCATCCTCGATGAGACCGACCGCGTCACCGCGCAGTTGAACGAGTTCATCAACTACTCCCGCCCGCGCGAAGTGCGCCGCGCGCCCGTCACCGTCGGCCACGTCGCCGGCGAAGTCGCGCGCGCACTGACCCCCGACGCGGAGGAAAAGAAAATCCAGTTCAAGGTGCCCGACGAAGACGTCGTGATCGAAGCCGACGAACAACTGCTCCGCCAGGCGCTTTTCAATCTCCTCCTCAACGCCATCCAGGCCGCCGACGCCGGCGGGGAAATCCAGGTGGCCGTGCAACGCAACAACGGCTCCGGCGCGTTCATCGACGTGCGCGACAACGGCCCCGGCGTTCCGCGCGACCAGCGCGCCGAAATCTTCAAGCCCTACTTCACCACGCACCGCAAGGGCACCGGCCTCGGCCTTGCGATCGTCCAGCAGATTGTTGCCGCGCACGGTTGGGACATCGAGTGCCTCGACAACCAGCCGCGCGGCGCGATCTTCCGTATCAGCCGCGTGAAGACGGTTTCGCGCGCCAGCTAGAAGCGCCTGTGCGCCATGACGAACAAGCTGACAAGAGAAGAATGGAAGTCGCTGTGGGGAATCCTCTGGCGGCTGCTTCTGTTTGGTCCGATTCTGTTGCCACTTGGCGCCGCTCTGCTTTTCCTCGTCGCGGGATTTGTGTTTGTTCCGCCGTGTTATGCATTCATGGCAATCGTCGACGGCCACGTGCTACGTGGCATCGTAGTCGCCGCCGCGTGGCTTGTCTTGTTCCGTTTGAACCGCAATCTCTTGCGAAAGATGTTTGAGGGACTGGAGTACTCAGGCATCTAGCTCCCGCGATGACCTCCGCCTCGAAACCCACTGCACCGCGCATCCTCATCGTGGATGACGACGCCGGCCAGCGCAGCCTGCTCGACACGTTCCTGCACGGGCAGGGCTTCGACACGCTGCCAGTTTCCTCCGGTGACGAGGCGCTGAGCGTTCTGCGCAATCAGCAGTTCAACATGATGATCTCGGATGTGCGGATGCCCGGCATCTCCGGTCTCGAAACGCTGCGCCGCGCCCGCCTTGGCCACGCCACGTTGCCCGTGTTGCTCGTCACCGCCTACGCCGACATTCGCGAGGCCGTGGGCGCGATGCGCGACGGCGCGCTCAACTATCTCGCCAAGCCCATCGACCTCGATGAATTGCTCGCCACCGTGCGGCAGGCCGTCGGCGTCCCGACGGTCGCGCCGCCCCGCACCGCCGGGAAGGAGCTTCATTTGCCGCCAACCGTCGTTGCCGAAAGCCCGCTCATGCAGGCCGTGTTTCGCGACGCCTCGCTCGTGGCCGAGTCCGAGAGCCGAATTCTCATCAGCGGCGAGAGCGGCGTGGGCAAGGAAGTTCTCGCCGAGGCCATCCACGCATGGAGCCATCGCGCGTCCGGTCCGCTGGTGAAAGTCAATTGCGCCGCGATTCCGGAGAACCTGCTGGAGAGCGAGCTCTTCGGGCACGAGAAGGGTTCGTTTACCGGCGCGCATCAGCAGCGCATCGGGCGATTCGAGGAGGCGCACGGCGGGACGATTTTCCTCGATGAGATCGCCGAGATGTCGCCCAAGCTCCAGGCCAAGCTGCTGCGCATCACGCAGGACGGCCGCTTCTGCCGCGTGGGTTCCAACCGCGAACTCCACACCGACGCGCGTATCATCGCCGCCACCAATCGCAACCTAGACCAGGTCCTCCGCGAGGGCCATTTCCGCGAGGACCTCTTCTACCGGCTCAACGTCGTCGAGTTGAGCGTGCCGCCGTTGCGCGAGCGCACCGAGGACGTGTTGCCGCTGGCGACGTTGTTCCTCGGGCAGTTCGCCAAGGGCAAGGCGCGCTTCTCCGCCGGCGTGATCGAGTGCCTCCGCAGTTACCCGTGGCCCGGCAACGTGCGGGAATTGCGCAACGCGATGGAGCGCGCGGCGCTGCTCTCGCGCGGCGATGTGATCCTGCCGGATCATCTCCCTACCCGCGTGCGCAGCGCGGAGCCGAAAAGCGGCGCCGGTTCCCCCGCCGAACTGGAGCGCTGGGACGAGATCGAGCGCGAAGCGATTTTGCAGGCGCTGCGCAAGCACGACTTCAACCGCACCGAAACCGCCAAGGCCCTCGACATCAGCCGCCGCGCGCTCACCTACAAGCTGCAACATTACCGCGAACTCGGTTTCAAGGTGGACCTCGACCCCGCCTCATCGAGCCGCGCGGACGGTGCGGTTTGAAGCGTCCAAGGCGCGAAAAAACTTAGCGGACTCCGGACCGGGTCGGTAATACTCGCCGCATGAGTTCCCTCGGTCGCTGGTTCTCCGGTCTGCTCATGCTGGCCGCGGTGATGGTTCACGCCGCCGCAGCGAAACCCAATCTCATCCTTTTCCTCTCGGACGACCACGGCGTGGATTTCGCCGGCTGTTACGGCAACCGAGCCGTTCACACGCCGAACATGGACGCGCTCGCGAAGCAGGGAATGAGGTTCACGCGCGTCTTTGCCGGTTCGCCCACGTGTTCGCCGTCGCGTGCCATTCTCTTCACCGGCCTGCACTCCGCGCGCAACGGCACGATGGGCAATCACACCGATTGCCGGCCGGACATTCAATCGCTGCCCTCCTACCTCAAGCCGCTCGGTTACCGTGTCGTCGCGGCGAACAAGACCGACGTGCGCCCCAAGTCGGTGTTCGACTGGGAGGTGTTGCCTGCGACGCTGCCGAAAAATCCCGCCATCAACCGCCGCTACCGCCCCGAGGGACTCGACACCGCGAAAGTGGACGAGTTTCTCGCTTTGCACGCGAAGGAGCACTCCGGCGAGCCGCTCTGCCTTCTGCTCGGCGACAATTCTCCGCACGTCGTCTGGGAACCGAATCGCGACTACGACCCGGCGACACTGCCGATCCCGCCGTTCATGGCGGACACGCCGAAGACGCGCGCCGCGTTGGCGAATTACTACCAGGACATCACCACGTGCGACCGCCACCTCGGCGAAGTGATCGCGTCGCTGAAGCGCCACGGCTTCGAGATGAACACGCTCTTCATCTACACCAGCGACCAAGGACCGGAATGGCCGCATTGCAAATGGACCTGCTACGACACCGGCCTGCGCGTGCCGTTCCTCGCGCGCTGGCCCGGTGTGGTGAAGGCCGGCGCAACGAGCGATGCGCTGGTTTCGTTTGTCGATTTGATGCCGACGTTCATCGAACTCGCCGGCGGCGAGCCACCTTCAAGCTTGGACGGTCGCAGCTTCCGCGGCTTGCTACGCGGCGAGGCGTCGCGTCACAACGAGTTCATCTTCGCCAGCCACACCGGTGACGGGACGATGAACGAGTTTCCGCAACGCTGCGTGCGCGACGAGCGCTGGAAGCTCATCCTGAATCTGAAGCCGGAAAACAAATGGACCACGCACTTCACCAAGGTCATGGACATCCCCGGCAGCCACGGCGACGTGTATGCGACGTGGCTGGAGAAGGCGAAGACGAACGCCGCGACGGCGAAACTCATCGCGACGCTGGAGCGGCATCCTCGCTTGGAACTCTACGACACTCGGCGCGACCCGTACGAGCTGGACAACCTCGCCGCGAAGCCGGAGCACGCCGCGCGCGTGGCGGCGATGAGGTCGCGTTTGCAGGAATGGCTCACGCGGCAGCAGGACAAGGAAGCGTTGGAGTCGATGAAATGAAGTTCATAGTTCAAAGTTCGAAGTTCAAGGGAAGCTTCAACTCACAAGCGCCAAGTTCCATTCCAAGCGCGGTGCATCGGTTTCTTGGAGCTTGGGTTCTGGTTCTTTTTTTGAACTTTGACCTTTGTCCTTTGAGCTTCGCGGCGGACGACGCGCGCCCCAACATCCTTTTCATCCTCGTGGACGACATGGGCTGGGGTGATCTCGCGTGCTACGGCGGCGTCGGTGTGCCGAC
>DATDFH010000113.1:0-4236 GCA_036522715.1 Verrucomicrobiia bacterium | reverse complement strand
CCTCCTCGATGAGGGGCTCGAGCGGGAAGGCTTCGTGCGAAACGAGCGAGTCGCGCGAGAGGAAGCGCATCTGGTTGATCAGGCGCGTGACGCGCTTGACCCCGTCGGCCATCGCGGCGTTGAGGGAGGCGCGGAATTCCGCGTCCTTGAATTTCTCCGCGAGCAATTGCTGGTGCGTCGAGAGCGGGACCATGGCGTTGCCGACTTCATGAGCGAGGCGGTCGGCCATTGTCTTGACGAGGCGCAGATTCGAGGCCTCCACCTCCAGCTTGCGCAACTGCTCGCTTTGCGTGAGGTCGTCGGCGATCAACAGCGCAGAGGCGGGCTGCGCGGCGGTCTCCCGCTGGAATGGCACGACGGAAATGTTGAACACGGCGCCGCGCTCGCCTTCCGGTTCGAACTTGAATGGCGGAATGGCTGTGCCGGTGCGGAGCACTTGGTAGACTTTCGTGGCGAGCGGCTGCGGCAGGTCGGTGAACTCGATCTCGCCGGTGGGTCGGCTGGACTTGGCGAAGAACCTTCGTGCGGTTTTGTTGGCGTGCTGGATTTTCAGGTCGCGGCTCACGACGATGCACGCGCTGCTCAACTCGCGGAGCACGCCGGTCATCAACTCATGGTTGCCGGCCAACTGGTCGTGCAGCCAGATGTTGCGGATGGCGAGGCTGACTTGTTCGAGCAGGTGGAAGATCAATTCCAGTTCGGCGTTAACAAGTGGTTCGCCAGTCACGCGGCCATCGAGCACAGCCACGCCAAGCAAAGTCTCGCGATCGAACATCGGCACCGCGACCTGGCCGCCGAGCAACTCGAATTCTTTCTGCGCCTCGACTTCATTGCGCACTTCCTCGCTGTTGCGGCGCAGGATGCGGCCGAGGCGCAGCGATTGCCCGCCGATGCCCGCGTCGAGCGAAAGCTCAAAATGTTCGAGCAAGCTCGGTGAAACGCCGATGGCGCAGGCGGCGCGCAGGCGGCGGCTGTCGGCGGGCGCGACCAGTTCGCCGAACTCGCTGCAGGGCTGGCGCAGGAAAACGACGGCACGGTTCAGGCCCACGAGGCGGCGCAGCAGCAGCAGGAATTGCCGGAGCAACGCAGCGCTGTCGAGCGAGTGGGTGAGGATGGACGAGAAATCGCGCAGCACGTCGGCGGTCTGCGACGCAGCGGCCAGGGCAGCCGGCGGACCTTCGTAGAACCGGGTTGTGTCGGCCGAAACTGGCTGCGGCGGCGGGGGCAGCGGCGCCGCGCGCACGACCGGGGCGACAAAAATTCTCTCGAGCAACGCCGCGAGCATCCTCGTGCGCACCGGTTTGTTCAGCACGTGGGTGACGCCTTGCAGGTAGGCTTCCTCCTCCCACTCGGGATGCTTGGCGTCGGTGTAAATGACGATGGGGCACTTGGCGTCGCGACGGCGGATTTTTTCGAGCGCCCAGACGCCTTGCACGCCGGTCATTTCGAGATCGAGGATGCAGGCTTGAACCAGCCCGTGCGCGAGGAGCGGATCGGCTTCTTCGAAGTTAACGCGATGCACGACGCGGAACTGTTCCGGGTTGAGACCCGCGCGAAGCGCTTCCGCGAAGTCCGGGCGCGGTGACAGAACCAAAATCGTTTTCATCATTCGACAACTATCGGGGGCGTGCATCAGCCGCCAGGCGCGAGTCAAGCGTGAGACGTGCGCAAGGCGGGAGGTCAGCCCCGATCCGTGTCGCCAGCCCTAGTGAAGCCATAGCTTTGCCCCTTGGTCAATCTTCTTGGCGGTCAAGGTGCCGAAATAATTGTCGGGCGACAACCCGAGACAGTGCGGATATTGAGACTTGTATGTTCCCGGATTGGGCCAAGGGAGTGCCGGGGATGAAGGAAACCGGCTTCTTGGTTCGATTACTCGGACGTAATCAGCTTCTCCCAGATTTTCTCGTTGAGCAAAACCTTCTGGAGAAAGTCCTGATCGGCGGCGGACGGGGTGACGCGCTCGGGGTGCAACGGCAAGTGCAAGGTGAACGTCGTGCCCTGGCCCTTTTCGCTCTTGGCTTCGATCCTGCCGCCATGGTGATAGACGATGAAAAAGCAGGCCATCAGGTGGATTCCGTACTCGGCGGGCGTGTCGCTGCGGACCACGAACGGATCGAAAATCACGCGCAACGCCTCCTGCGGCATCCCGGGGCCGTTGTCGCTGACCACGACTTGAATCTCGGGTTTCGCGCTGTGGTTCACCAGTTCGGCCTTGAACGTGACGCGACAGCCGGCGGGCAGGCTGGCAATCTCGTCCTTGAGCAGCAACTCGAACAGCCGCGTGAATTTCGGCAGATCCACGCTGAGTTGTGGCAGAGAGTCGGGAATCTGGTTCTCGATCTCGATCTTCTTCGCCGCGAGGCCGGACTTGAGCGACGCGGTGGTCGAGCCGACCACGTCGCGCAGGTTGACCTTGTCCGGGAATTGCGCCGACGGACTTTCCGACGCGACCCAAAGGTCTTTCAGCAAATTATTGATGCGCTCGATCTGGAACTGGACGTTCGTGTAATACTCCTTCCAGAAATCCGGGTTGCGCAGGCCCTCCACGTCCATTTTTTCCTCCTCCATCTTCGCGGGCGCGAGGTCGAGGAACGTTTTCACGGCCACGAGTGCGTTGCGGATGTGGTGGCTCAGGCCGGCAGCGAGCAGGCCCAGGCTCACGATCCGGTCGGCGATCATCATGTTGTGGAGGACGGATAGTTTTTCGCGGAGCAACTGGTCGCGTTCCCCCTGCACCAGGAAAAACTCCAGGCCGCGCTTCAAGGTTTGTTCGAGTTGCGGTGGGTCCCACGGCTTGGTGACGTACTTGTAAATCGCGCCCGTGTTGACGGCGGCGATGGCGGCGTCCATGTCCGAATAGGCCGTGGCGAGGATGCGAATCATGCGCGGGCGCAACTGGCGGGCGCGTTCCAGCAGCCACACCCCCTTTTCGCCTGGCATCCGCTGGTCGGTCATCAGCAGACCGAGCTCGTCCTTGTGGGCTTCGAGCAACTTGAGGCCCTCGTGTGCATTGGGCGCGGTGAAGATGCGGAATTGGTCGTTGAATGCGCGCGTAAAGTTCTTGAGCGACTTTTCCTCGTCGTCCACGTAAAGGATCGCGAAGCGTTTATAGTCGTAGAGCGGTTGCATAGCTGGGTCAACTGGTGGGTTTCATGTCATCCTTTGGCCGGGAACTCCAGTGTAAATTCGCAAAATTTTCCGGGCTCGGTCCGCACGGAAATCCGCCCGTCATAATCCTGCACGATGCGGTAACAGATGCTCAGCCCCAGGCCCATGCCCTCGCCTACGTCCTTGGTCGTGAAGAACGGGTCGAAAATCTTGTCGAGGTTCTCGCTCTCGATGCCCGGACCGTTGTCGCGGACGGTCAGGCGACTCGTGCGCTCGTCCACGCGGCCTTCGATCCAGATTGTGGGCGGGGCACCGTTGAACTCCTTCTTGGACTCAAGCGCATCGAGCGAGTTCTGAATCAGGTTCAGCACCACGTGGATGAGCTTGTTCTTGTTGGCCCAGACGGTCTGGTGCTCGGGCAGGCTCTGTTCGATGCGGACCTTGTCCTTCCATTCGTTGCTCAGGAATCTCAGCGCGGACGTGACGACCTCGGCGACTTCGACCTGATCGCGCGCCTCAGTGTCCGGGTGCGTGAACATGCGCAGATCGGACACGATGGTCTTGACGCGTGTGATGCCCTCCTCGATGTCCTTCAAAATGTCCACGTATTCGTCCTGCTGCTCGGGCGCGACGTATTTGCCTTTGTTCTTGAGCGTGAAGAGACCGGTCGTGGCAAAGTTCAGTGGATTGTTGATCTCATGAATGATGCCCGCGCTCAAGCGGCCCAGCGAAGCGAGCTTCTCCGATTGCACGAGTTGCGTTTCGGTTTCCTTGAGCTGTTCGAGCGTGGATTCGAGCGCTTCCTTCTGCTTGGAAACCCTGCGCTGATATTCGTAGGACTCGACGAGGTTCTTGAGTCGCACGTGCAGCTCGGTCGTGGAAAAAGGCTTCGCCAGAAAATCGCTCGCACCGGCTTGCAGGGCGGCCAGCTTGGTTTCCTCGTCGGCGCGCGCGGTGAGCAGCACGACCGGGATGCTGCGCGTGGAAGTGCGCTCACGAATTTCGCGGCACGCCTGCAAGCCGTCCTTCTCGGGCATCATCATGTCGAGCAGGATGATGTCCGGCAGGAAATGGCTCGCCTTCTCCACGGCCTGCTGGCCGTCGACGGCTTCGAGCACTTCGTAATGC
>DATDFH010000112.1:0-6367 GCA_036522715.1 Verrucomicrobiia bacterium | reverse complement strand
AACCTTGGCGAGACTCAATTCGCCCTTCGCTCCCCACCCGGTCGCTCCTTCCGGGATTGTAGGCCGAAACTGCTCGTAAAGATGGAAGGCTTCAGTGGTGAGTCGCGCGGGCGTCAGAGCCTCCGCCAACATGTTCATCGCATCACGGACCGCCTTCAGATCCCCGCCAAACTTGCTCTCCAAGCTGCCGCAGCGTGACCGAGCAGGAGTGCGTCACGGAAATCATCCGGACGTGCGGGGTTCCTCTCGCGGCCCAGTGAATGAGTGGCGAGGCTGATGCGGCCAGCCTTGCAGATCGGGAGAAGCCAAAGTCTGGGCCCCACTTTTGTTCGGCCCCAGACTTCCGTTCCCCCAACCCGCAAGGCTGGCCACCAGCCCCGTGACACCGACTGGGCCGACTACATGATCAACCTCGCCGGCCAGAACGTGGGCCGCGGGATCCCGATCACCGACCGCGCCCTAGGCCGCAACCAGCGGCACGGTGTACGTCAACACCGCGTAAAGAATCTGGGCGAGGGCGAGCAACGGAATCCACAACGGCCCCTGGCAATTCCACGACTACACGAAGCTGACCAAGGGCACGCCGGTGCCGAGGTGAAACTCCTTGGTAGGTTCCATGGCGTCCGAAATTCCTCCCTGTTCAGAAAATGGTGGCTGGGGCCGGAATTGAACCGGCGACACGCGGATTTTCAGTCCGCTGCTCTACCAACTGAGCTACCCAGCCAGCGAAAGGGGCACAATAGAACGAATCGCCTCACTCTTTGGCAAGGAGGATTTCTCCGCGTCGGCTTCGCGCGGCGAAGGGCGCAACTCAGACCATCACTTGACGCCCTTGACCTTCGTCCATTGGCCGGTCTTCGCGGAACCCAAGATGGCATCGACGACGTAATCGGTGGCGAGACCGTCCTTGAAGTCGGGTTTGGCGCCCTTGCCGGATTCGAGGCCCTTGAGGAATTCATGGACCTGGTGGACGAAGCTGTGTTCGTAACCGATCTGCAAGCCGGGCACCCACCAGTTCTTCATGTACGGATGATCGCCGTCGCTGACGTGGATGCTGCTCCAGCCGCGCACGCGGCCTTCGACGCCGTGGTCGAACCACTGCAAGCGGTGCAGGTCGTGCAGGTCCCACTTGATCGAGGCGTGCTCGCCGTTGATCTCAAGCGTGTAAAGCGCCTTGTGGCCGCGGGCGTAGCGGGTGGACTCGAAGAGGCCGAGCGAACCGTTGTTGAAATGGCAGAGGAACGAGCAGGCGTCGTCGATGCCGACCTTCTCGACCTTGCCGGTGAGCTGGTGTTTGCGCTCCTTGATGAACGTCTCGGTCATCGCCGTGACGTCCTTGATGCCGCCGTTGAGCCACATCGCGGTATCGACGCAGTGCGCGAGGAGATCGCCCGTGACGCCGGAGCCGGCGGCCTTCACGTCCAGCCGCCACAACGCCGCGCCGCCCTGCGGGAGGTCGGGGTTGATGGTCCAATCCTGGAGGAAATTCGCGCGGTAGTGGAAAATCTTCCCGAGTTTGCCCTCGTCGATGATGTTCTTGGCCAGCACGACGGCGGGGCAGCGGCGGTAATTATACCAGACCATGTTCGGCACCCCGGCCTTCTCGACGGCGGCGACCATCTTCTCGGCTTCCTTGCCGTTCAAGCCGAGCGGCTTTTCGCAAAGGATTCCCTTGCCGGCCTTCGCGGCGGCGATGGCGATCTCGGCGTGGGTGTTGTTGGGCGTGCAGATGTCGATCACGTCGATGTCGGGGCGCGCGATAAGCTTGCGCCAGTCGGTTTCGACGGACTTGTAGCCCCAATTGGCGGCGAACTTCTTCACCGCCTCCTCGTTGCGCGCGCAGGCGGCCTGGAGGACGACCTGATACTGCGAGTCGAAGAAGTGGCCGACTTTGGCGTAGGCGTTGGAGTGGGCTCGGCCCATGAAGCCGTAGCCGATGATTCCGATACGGAGAGGTTTCTTTGGCATAGGGATTTGTGGTTTGCCCGCGAATCACGCGAAGGGCGCGAAAGCGGATTCAGTTTCGTGTACTTCGCGTGCTTGGCGGGAAATTCCGTGCAGACTCAAAGCGTGTTCCACCCGTGCTGTTCGCGGACCTTGATCATTGCAGCGAGGATGTTGTTCCACGTCTCCTGCTGCATCATCACGTCGTTGGGGAACATGCAACCGTCCCAGCAGATGTGCATGAAGTTCTTCGTGAGCGCGCCCTTTTCGTCGCGCAACCAGAAGCCGGCGTGGTGCGGGATGTTGAGCTTGCCGTTCGGGTCGTTGACCTGACAATGCTTACCGGTCTTGTCGTGGCCGCCGGAGCCTTTGACTGTGGCGTCATTCTGCGCGACGTGGAAGTCGATCGTCCACGGCCGCAGCGCAGCGGTGAGTTTGGCGAGCGCCTTGTCGAGCGTCTTCTTGTCCTTCCAATCGTAACCGGGCGGGAGGATCGCGTCTTTCTCGGCGTTGTAACCGAGCGTGTAGAGAAGCGTGTGCGCCATGTCGGCTTGGAAGCCGACGGTCTGCGGGCGGTCAACCAATTCGAGCAGGCGGACCATCTCGCGCCAGGAGTGCATCGCGCCCCAACAAATTTCGCCCTCGGCCGCGAGGCGCTCGCCGTGATCCTCGGCGACAATGGCCGCTTCGCGGAAGGTCTGCGCGATGAGCTTGGTGTTGCCGATCGGATCCTTGTCCCAATCGCCCACGCCTGCCGCGGAGTCGATGCGCACGATGCCGTAGGGCCGCGCACCGAGTTCGCGAAGCTTCTTTGCAATGCGGCAGGCCTTGCGCACCGCGGTCACGAAGCCGGCCCGCTTGCCCTCGTCACCCATTGCGTTGCCGTCGAACCACACCGGCGCTACGACGGAGCCGACGTTGAAACCCTTGCCGCGAATTTTATCGGCGAGCGCCTTGATTCCGTCGTCGCCAATGTCGATCGAGACGTGCGGGTCGTAGAGGAAGATGTCCACGCCGTCGAACTTGGTGCCGTTGACCTCGGCCTTGGCGGTCAGGTCGAGCATCGTGTCGAGGTCGATGGACGGCTCGGCGCCGGGGCTGCCCTTGCCAACGAGGCCGGGCCACATGGCGTTGTGGAGTTTGGGAAAAAGGTTTTTGGCGCTCATCGTTTTCGCGTTGGAAAATGCGGGTAAGGATTAGCAGCGCGCCGACGGGCCAATCAATGCCAAAGTGCGCTGAACGCCGCAGAGCGTGACGCCGGGCTGCGAAAGGTGCAAACTCCGGTCCGTTGATGAACGACGCCGTCACCGGACAACTTTGCCTCGCCTGCGGCCTGTGCTGCGACGGGACGCTGTTTCACGACGTAAAACTTCACACCAGCGACGATGCGACGAAGCTCAAGGCCTTCGGGCTGCCGATCAGAACTCCAAACGCCAAACTCCCAATCTCGAAGTTCCCGCAGCCTTGTGCCGCGCTCTGCGCCGACCGCACTTGCCGCGCGTACGCGGATCGTCCGCTCCAGTGCCACGTCTTCGAGTGCGGCGTCTTCAAGGGTCTTACCGCCGGTCGGATTGAGTTCCCCACTGCGCTGCGATTGGTCACGCAGGCGCGACAGCGCGCCGACAAAGTTCGCCGGTTGTTGCGCGACTTGGGCGACACGGCGGAAGGTGTTTCACTGAGCGAACGTTTCCGGCGCGTTCAACGGCGGATGGAGTCTTCCCCGCTCGACGAGGAAACCGCGGAGTGCTATGCCGATCTCACGCTGGCAGTCCACGAACTCAACGTGCTGACTCACGAAAAGTTCTACACCAAGGCCGACGAGGAACCGATCACACCATGAGCGAATTGAAAATCCGCTGGGGCATCTTGGGCGCCGCGAACATCGCGCGGAAGAACTGGCTGGCGATTCGCAACACAGGCAACAGCGTCGTCACCGCCGTCGCCAGCCGCGAAGCGGGGCGTGCGCGACAGTTCATCACCGAGTGCCAGGCGGCAGCACCATTTGAGACCGTGCCGCGCTCATTCGGCAGTTATGAAGCGTTGCTCGCCGCGAAGGATGTGGACGCCGTTTACATCCCGCTGCCAACTGGCCTGCGGAAGGAGTGGGTCGTCCGCGCAGCCGAGGCGGGCAAACACATCGTGTGCGAGAAGCCGTGCGCGGCGAGCGTGGCTGAGTTTCGCGAGATGCTCGAAGCGTGCACGAGCAACGGCGTGCAATTCATGGACGGCGTGATGTTCATGCACAGCCGCCGATTGGAGGGGATGCGCGAAGTGCTCGCCGACGGCGCGAGCGTCGGGGAAATCCGGCGCCTCACTTCCGCATTCAGTTTTCTCGGCGACGAGGATTTCTTCCGCAGCGACATCCGCGTGCACAGCGGCCTCGAACCCTTCGGTTGCCTTGGCGATCTCGGCTGGTACTGCATCCGGCTCTCGCTCTGGGCGATGAAGTGGCAACTGCCGCGCGCCGTCACCGGCCGAATCCTTTCGGAGCACGGACGCGACGACAGCCCCATGCCTGTGCCCACGGAATTCTCCGGGGAACTGCTGTTCGACGGCGGCGTATCGGCCGGTTTTTACTGCTCGTTCCGCACGGCGAACGAACAATGGGCCAACATTAGCGGCACGCGCGGGGGCCTCCATCTTCCAGACTTCGTGCTGCCGTTCCACGGAAGCGAAGCCGCATTCGAGGTCAATAGCGCCGCGTTCAATGTCGAGGGTTGCGACTTCAAAATGGAATCGGAGGTCCGCCGCATGGCCGCGGCCGAACACAGTAACAGTCACGCGACCGCGCAGGAAACGAACCTCTTCCGCAACTTCGCCAACCAAGTTCGCTCAGGCCAACTCAACAACGCGTGGCCGGAAATCGCGTTGAAGACGCAGCAGGTGATGGAGGCGTGCCTCGCGTCCGCAGAGCGCGACGGAAATCCGGTCAACGTCGTTTGAGCGGCTGGAGCTTTCGCGCTGGAGCTTCCCTTGAGCTTTGAACTTTGAGCTTTGAACTTCCCTCGCCCCGCGCCTTCGCGTAGCCGGGCTTGATCACGTCGTAGATCAGCCGGATGCGCTCGTCGAAGTGGATGAACGCGCTCTTCATCGAGTTCATCGTGATCTTTTCCAGGTCGGCGAGCGTGAGGCCGAACTCCTCGACGGCGATGGCGAATTCCTTGGTCATGCTCGTGTCGCTCATCAGCCGGTCGTCGGTGTTGAGCGTGACGCGGAAACCGCGGTCGAAATACATCTTGAACGGATGCTCGCGCAGCGACGGCACCGAGCCGGTGTGCACGTTGCTCGACAGGCACATCTCCAGCGGAATACGGCGGTCGAGGATGTATTGCGCGAGCGTGCCGAGCTTCACGATGCGACCGTCCACGATGGTCATGTCGTCCGAAAGCCGCGTGGCGTGGCCGAGCCGGTGCGCACCGCAGAACTGGAGCGCCTGCCAGATGCTCGCCACGCCAAACGCCTCGCCCGCGTGGAGCGTGGAGTAAAAGTTCGCGCGCTGGATCGCCGCGAAGGCGTCAGCATGTTTCTTCGGCGGATGCCCGGCCTCCTCGCCTGCGAGGTCGAACCCCACTACCCCACGGTCGCGGAAATCCACCGCCAGTTCCGCCGCCTCCAGCGAATCCGTGCGGTCGCGCATCGCGCAGAGGATGAGGCCCCACTTCACGCCATATTGCTCCTCGCCGCGTCGCAAGCCATCGATCACCGCGCCGACGATGGCTTCGTCGGTCAATCCCTTCTCGCGATGGAAACACGGCGCGAAGCGCACCTCGGCATACACCACGCCGTCGCGGTGCATATCTTCGATGAACTCGAAGGCCACGCGCTCCAGCGCGGAGCGCGTCTGCATGACCGCGATGGTGTGCTTGAAGCCTTCCAAGTAGAGCGGCAGCGAACCACGGTTGGCGCCGCGATGGAACCACGCCGCCAGTTCCTGCGGCTTGTCCGTCGGCAACTCGGTGTAGTTCACCGCCCGCGCCAGTTCGATGATCGTCTGCGCACGCAGGCCGCCGTCGAGATGTTCGTGGAGGAGGACTTTGGGGAGAGACTGGAGGTCAAGCGCCATGCCGAAAGAGTCCGCCATTTTTCCCGTGCGGCAAGTCTGGAAAACCGACCGTGTCTAGGCACGGCCGTCCGCGGCTCGGAAGAGGTTTCGCAGGCGATCGTTTATCCGGTCCGCCATTTGAATCGTCACCCCGTGCGATGCGCCGGTGATCTCTTCATACGTCGCGCCGGAAATCAGCTCGGCGATCTGGTGTCCGTAGCGCGGCATGGCGATGGGGTCGTGCTCGGCGCTGATGACAAGCGTGGGAATGTGGGCGAGTTCGTGCAGCCGGCCCGAGGTATCATGGCGTCCAAGCGCCTGCACCTGTTTCATGAGAATGGCCGGCGAGTCGGCCAGGTCGCGGCCAACCAACGTCGAAAC